>NZ_QNRX01000019.1 GCF_003317055.1 Alkalibaculum bacchi | reverse complement strand
ATAAAACTAGCTTATGTTGTTGTTTCATTTTTAGAAAGTTTAATCCCTGAATCTTTAAGCTTATTGAGCTTTTTAGATGATGCAGGTATGCAAGGAATTCTTAAAGCAGTTATTAATGACTTAGTAGTTGTTTTAATGATTTTAGTACTAGTTTATCTAGGATTTAAAACCGTTATTGCAAAAAATCCACCAAACTTTAAGTCTATAGGTGTAAATATTTTTATTTCTGCTTTTCTAATCTTAGGTATGCCTACGTTAATGAACACTATGCAGGACATATCTTTAGAGTTTTATGATGCAACGCAAACAGGAATGAATAATCAGCAAGTATCTAGTTTATCTTGGGGACTGATTCAGGATAATACAGCCGATTTACTTTATGTTTCTAATCAAGGCTTTGACTTAATTAAAAATAATTCACAGAGCACAAATCCTAAGAATGCACTAACACCAGCAATATTTAAGTCTGCAAATATGGCTGAAGTAATTACCCCAAAAACAATTAAAGAAATTGATAATCCACAATTAGAACATCTCCAATACCAATTATCAAATGATGGCCAAGGTAATATGACAGCCATTAAGATCGAGGATAGTTTATTGTCTCCTTTTTCAGATCTATTTGACGAAGGGTATTTTAGATATTCATCTAAGTTTATGCCGATTATAGTTGGATTAGGTGCTCTACTTGTTTCATATGCATTTACTGTATTTGTGCTTATTACAACCGTTATAGAGATTGGTTTCAAAAGAGTAGTTGGTTTATTTGTATTTGCTATAGATTTAGAAACAGGAGAACGTACAAAGATGGTAGTACAGGACATTGGAAATGCCTTTTTATTAATAGCCTTTACAGGCCTAAGCTTAAAAATGTATACCTTGTTTCTCTCTTTTTTATCAAGTTCAAATGTAAACCCTATCATTTATATAGTTGCGATTGTATCGGCAACATTTGTTTTGATTAAAGGTTCTAATACAATCATGAGATACTTTGGTGTTGATGTGGGACTAAAAGAAGGATTTGGTCAAATGGCAGCAGCTTTTGCTCTTGGCCGTGGAGCATCTAACATGGCTAGGGGATTAAAGAATCTAGGCGGAAAATCTACTTCTGAAAATAATATGGAAAACTTACCAGGGCAAGAAAGTAATACGTTAAATAATCTAAATAGCGATAGTGGACTTAAAAAGAGTGTTAATTCAGCAGGTAAATCTTTCGGTTATGCGAGAAATCGTGGGTTTAGTGGTATGGCAGAAGACGCAGTTAAAGGAACGGGAGAGAAAATAACTGGTGGAATTAAAAATAGCGTTAATTCTATGAAAGATCAATGGAGTGATGGAATAGAACAAGGAGAAGCGAAAGGACAGGCGAATCAAGAAAAGTGGGATAATAGGAAGTCTAAAAATCAAAGTATAAATGATTCAAATAGCAAAAATGCTTCAGATAATATTGCGGAAATGAAAGCGTTTGATAGTGGAATTGTAAGTCCAGCTTCTTATAAAGAGAATCCTTCACTAGAAAACAAGACCTCAATTAACAGTCAGAAATCGCCACAGAGGGCAAGAATGGGGCAAATTAGCCAAGAAAATGATTCGCAGGGGCAAACGGACACCAATCTTAATAAAAACGGTAATTCATTGCAAAATCAAAGTAATGAAGATGTTTTAAGAAAAATGAGATTTGAAGATGCTATAAAGCCTGGGAGTATGGATACCACTGGAAATATTAAAATGAAACCCGATATAGTTAGTAGTGGAGAATTAGGAAAGCCTGCATCAGCATCTATTTCAGAAGGTAAAGGAATTAATGACGTTACTACTAAGCAAATAGACATTTTAGCAAACACGAAAACAAATTCTCCTATTGGAAGTACAAACCAGAGAGTTAATCAAGTAGTAGATAATAAAAGTAATATTCCTAACCCTGTTGAACAAAAAATAAATACATTACATAATCCAGGACAAGCAAAACAAAGCATTATTCAAGAAGTGCAAAAAGATTCTTTTAATTCTAATGATATAAAACAAAGGGTATTGCAAGACGCTCAAAGTTCTAATGTAGCAACACCACAGCAATTAAAGCAAAATGTAGAGCAAATATTTTCAAAATCTAGTATACCAAGTGAAGTGCAAAGTTCTGTTCAAAAGATTATCCAAGAAGTTGAGTCTAATGGTTCTTATCATCCAGAAGAAGTGAGGTCTAAAGTAGTACAAGAAATAGAAAGAGCTTCTATAGATAGTCCTTCTTTAAAACAAAATGTCATTCAAGATATTGAAAAGGCATTTAAGGCAACTCCAGAACAAGAAAAACAAAATATTAAGCAAAGTATAGAACAGGTAATTGAAACAAAAGAACGTCAGAATGTCACAAGTACGACACAACAAGAAGTAAAACAGAAATCTTCAGGATACTTTGGAGCTTTGCTTCCTGATGATTTAAAAATTGAACAAGTTGCTAGGAAGGGAAATCGTTTTAAAAAACTGATTAAGTCATAGAAAGGGGTAAGGAGGAAATGTATAAAAATCCTAAAAATACAAGGCAAGAAATAAAGTTATGGGCATTTTATTTGCTTGATATTGCAATTGTAGCTGGAATGCTTCTTATAGCAAATAATATAAGTAAGATTATTCCGTTAAGCCCTAGTATGCAAATATTTTACTACATTTTTTCAGCTTGTTTTGGTGTTTTTCTTTGTATGAAAACAACAAGCCATCCAATAGATAGAAATCTAAATATATTATTTTATATATTTAGAATGGATAGAAATAAATATCATTCAATTGATTAATTATTTATAGAAAGGAATAGATGAAATATTGAAGGTAACTGAAGTTAAAAATCCAAAAAATCAAGGAAATATCTTAATTGATGTTTTGTTTTCTGCATTTAAAAGTAATGATTTGCCAATGGTTGATATTATTCCATATAAACGAATCACAAAGGAAGGATATTTAGTTGATAAAGAAAATGCGTATCAAGCTTTTATAAAAGTAAAGACAACTGACCTTATTTCTATGAATATGAGTGATTTAAATAGGATGATTAGTCAGTTGACAAATTTATGCAGAATATACACAGAACCTATAAAAATTCTATCAATGACATACTCTACAGAAACGATAGAGCAGCAACTATTTTGGAAAAATAAAATAAATGAATATCGTAAGATGTTATTATCTAGCAATATAACAAATTCTGAATATGAGCGTTATGAAGTAATGATTAAACTGGCCACAGATAACTTGAGAAGGGTAAATTGGGTGGAGGATTCATTATCTGAATTAACTTTCTTTATAGTGGTATATGGTAAAAATGAGAAAGAAATAGGAATACATATAAGAGATTTAATTCGATTAGGAGGAAGACAGTTTGATTTACAACAACTTAAAGATAAAGATCTAGAAAATATATTATTTCGGTTAAACAATATGAACACAAAAATGTAGGTGGAGATGGAAAAATATGAAATTAAAAGAGAAAGAAATAATAAAACTTAAAGAAAAAGGTTATGATCTTGATTTTGTTTCAAGAATTCAACCAAAGGGTGGAATTAGGTTTAATGAAAAATACATTACTACAGGAGATGGATATGTAGGATGCTTACATATTTATTCCTTTGCAGAAGATGTGTCAAGTTTATGGCTTACAAATCTAATGAATATTGAGAACACAGTGGCAACATTAGATGTAGGGACAGCAAATAAAGAGGAGGTCTTAAGAGATGTAAATAGATCGATATCTGAACTACGAGATCAATCGGAAACGGGCAGAAGTACAGTAGATAGGGACGATGCAAATTATGAATTAATGAATTTAAGAGAGTTTGCTCACAGGATTACACAGAATGGAGAAATTATGAAGATTGTACATTTAAGAATCTTTTTCTATAGTTTCTCACTAGAAGAATTAGAAAAAAGCATGGGAGATACAAGAAAAGAATTAAATGGATTAAATCATAAAGCAACTGTTTATTTATTTCAGCAAAAACAAGAATGGATGTCTTTATTTACAAGTTACGAACAACAAATAAAAAATAATACTAGATCAGGAATTATCCTTCCATCTTCATCTATAGGTGGAGGGATTCCTTTTCACCATCAAGCGTTAAAAGATCCTAGGGGAATTTATTTCGGACAAACATCTACTGGTGGACCGTTTATATTAGATCCTTTTTACTCAACAAGAACTAGACGATCATTTAATGGATTCGTATTAGGTAAAATGGGTTTTGGTAAGTCTACATTTATGAAACAATTAGAAGAAGGTTTGGTTGCTAGAAATTGTTTTATTAGGGGATTTGACAAGGCAAGAGATTATTATGATTTAGTGAAATCTCAGGGCGGAAAAATCATTGATTTGAGTGGAGGTAATGGTAGTGGAATTATTAATCCTTTAGAAATATTTGCTACTAAAACAGATGAAAATGGAGAACGAGTAGATGAGTACGGATCTTTTATGCAACATTTATCAAAAGTTTCAAACATGATCCGATTTTTAAATCCAACTATAACAGATATTGAGGTAACAGAGTTTAAGGGCTTATTAAGGAATTTTTATATATCAATAGGAATATTAACTCCTGATTATATAAGCAATCCTGAGAAGGTAAAAGTCACAGGATTAAAACCTCACAATTATCCCACCTTAAGTCAATTTAGTACATACCTTCATAAAGTTCAATACAAAAACCCAACTCCACAACGTGTAAGAACACTTGAAACTATTCAGATAATGGTTAGTGAAATGGTAGGACAATATGCACCATTGTTTGATGGACATTCTACCATTGAAAACTTCGAAAATGAACAAATAGTATTCTTTGATATTGATGGTATTTCACAACTTGACAAGGAAGTTTTTAATTGTCAACTTTTCACAGCATTAACTCTTATCTGGAATCATGCCTTAAAAAACGGTAGAAAAATGAAGCGACTAAAAGAAGAGGGCAAAATTAATTATGAAGACTTAAAATATTTCATGGTTCTTCTTGATGAATGTCATAACATTATTAATGCGAATAATTTATTTGCAGTTGAGTATGTAGTTTCCTTTGAAAGAGAAATGAGAAAATTTAGTGCAGGAGTTTTCTTTGCAACTCAATCTCCGAATGAAATTTTACCTGAAGGGGCCAGCGACAAAAGTGTTGCAACTATTAAAACAGTGTTTGAATTGACACAATACAAAGTGTTTCTAAATCTAGATAATTCTGTTATGGGTCGAATGAGAGAGGTCTTGGGAGATTCATTAACACAAACAGAATATCAAATGCTACCAGAATTAAAGACAGGTCAAGCAATAGTACAAACATCATCTAATGAATCCTATACCGTAGCTTTTGATCCTGAAAATGAACAGTTAGAAAGGTTTAAAGGTGGTCAATAAAAATTAGAAAAGGATGCGGATAAATGCAAAATAATATTGCAGTAGATTCTATTAGAAGATATAAGAAATTTAAAAAATTAAAGATTTTTCTAGGCTTGCAAACACTCATTATAGTGTTTGCTTTTTTGATGTTTCTTCTCTTTATTGGAATGCTTTCAAGTGCTTCTAAGAATAAAACTAGTGGAGCAATTGCAAATATAAATTTATCAGAAACAACTTTACAATGGCAGGATGAAGTTATAAGAGAAGCACAAAAGCAAGGAGTCCCTGAGCTTGTTCCATATATTATGGCCATTATAGAAGTTGAGTCGAAAGGTACTGGAACAGCAGATATTATGCAATCTTCAGAAAGTGCAGGTTTAGGGCGAAATGGCTTTGATAATCCGTTAGATAGTATAGAACAGGGAATAAAGTATTTAAAAAGTGCTATGACATTGGCATTATCTTCAGGATGTACTGATGTTTGGGGAACAATTCAAAGCTATAATTTTGGAACATCTTATGTTTCATATTTGGGTTCAAAAGGAGCAAATCATTCAATAGAAGTTGCAGAAGATTATAGTAAAAAAGTAGTTGCACCAAGTTTAGGAAATCATACAGGAGCAATTTATTCTTACGTAAACGCTGTGTCTCAATCATATGGAAAAACTTATTTATATCGTAATGGCGGAAATTTCTTTTATGCAGATTTAGTAAGACAATATGTGATTTTAGGAAGTACCGACATACCAATGGGAAATGAGATATTTCAATCAGTAATGGAAGAAGCTTTAAAGTATGAAGGCAATCCATATGTTTGGGGTGGAGACACTGCATCAGTAGGTTTTGATTGCTCTGGACTTACTCAATGGGTCTATAGAACAGCTGGAATAAGTTTACCAAGGACAGCTAAACAACAATGGGGTGCAACAGTAGAAGTGTCATTAAAAGATGCACAGCCAGGAGATTTAATTTTCTTTAAAGGTACTTATGGAGGACCACATCATATTAGCCACGTAGGGATATATATTGACGAAACAAGAATGTATGATTCCAATAATGGTGGAATTGGTTATCATTACTGGACAAGTAATTATTGGGCATCACATTTTGATTCTATTAGAAGAATAGTAAAATAATTTAAATTTATGTAAAGGATTTTGATAAATGAAAAGTTATAAGTCAAATAAAAAGATTACTTTAATAGTTACTAGTTTTTTAGTTGTTTCAGTTGTTTTAAATGGTGTGTTGTTCTCGCATTTAATAAAACAAGAAGATTCAATAAAAAGACAACAAGAGACAATAAACAAGGAAAAAGAGGATACTATTTTAAGCTTGCAGAAGGAAATAAAAGAATTAAAAAACAAAACTGATAAAAGTACTTCAGAAAGTGAAAAGGGATCTTCTGAGACAGAATTAGAAAAACAACAAAGATATAAAAATGTAGCAAATGAATTTGTAAATGCTTATTTGAATTATGATACTAATAATCTTAGTGAAAGAAGAAAAAAGATTTTAGAAATTTCTACAGAAGATTTAGGGAATAAAGTAGCACCTGAAGTAACGGATCCAGGAGAAGCATTAAGTTCTGATCCTGTTTTCACATCCCAAGTAAGTGATATGAAAATTTATGTTGCAGCATTAGGTGATGGATTAAATAGCGGTGAAATATTAGCAGATGTTAAATATATTGTAAAGGGTAGTGAGGGAGAAACAGCAACAAGAGCATTTATTAATTTAAAGTTATTGTCAAATGCTAATGAGAAAATTCAAGTGATAGATTTTGAATATTATCCTATTAATTAGAAATGGGAAAGGATAATTTTGATTATGATAACAATTGATTGCTTGATTCCTAAACATGATTACTCTGAAGATGACTGTTATTTAATTTTTTACCATAACGAAAAGCCTACTGTGACAAGGGAAATTAAAGCGGAATGGTTTGATCTTAATTATGGAGAAAAGGTTTTATGGCTACTTATACGAGAATACATAGATAAACAAACAGGTAAGACTAGATACAGAAATATTAAATATAAAAACATAGATAAAAATGTTAAAGTTGTACGTAAAAAAGGAAGAAAGGATTTTTAGATATATGGTAAAGAAGAAAAAGTTTCGTATCTCATTAGGACAAAAGTATTTGCTTATTATGGGAATATTTATTTTTGGTTTTTTAACTATATTTATATCTCCAGCGTTTACTGGGAAATCATATTCATATGAAGAAGTACTATTAAACGAATATCAGACATTAAGTAACAATATTCAAATAGCTCTTACAAAAAAAGAATACAATCCCGAAAAAGAAATTATGAGATTAGATTTTTCCATGAAAGAAATAAGTTCAAATTCTTCACTTTCAAATATTACATATGAAATATCAAGCAGCTATATTGAAAGCAGAGAGCCACTTAGTATAGAAAGTGTACGAGTAAATGATAATTACATTATCGCAATAATTAAAAATGTTCCTGAAGACTTTTCTATATTATCCGTGACTATAGTTCCTAAGTATATTCACCCCGATATTGAAAAGAATGATGATTTAAAAGATAGATCCATTAAAATGTATGTTAATGAATCGGATAAGATTATAAATACAGATATAAAAATTGAAGATAAAGAATACTACGAAAAAGAATATATCCTTTTTCAGCAAGAATCAATAAAGAAACAAATTAAAGCTAATAAAGAGAAAATACAAACACAAAAATTAGCAATAAGTGAATTAAAGAAATCTATTAGTAATATAGAAGATGATCTAGTTTATCAAACAGAAGAAGAATTAGTAGAGTCAACGACTCAAATAAACACTCATGTATCTAATATTAACCAGTATCAAAAAGAAATAGAAACCTTACAAAATGAGAACATGCAGCTAGAAGAAAAAATCAAATTACTAGATGAAAAGATGCGTTCTATTTAATGATAAAAGATATACTCCTACTGGACAAAAAGCAAAATGAATTAGATGGAAATAGCGGAAAACATGCCCTGGAAATGATATGTAACGAATCTGGAAATGATACGGATAAAGCATGGAAAAGGCATGGAAAAAGCAAAAGAAATGACACCTATACAAAATTTATGAAACTCAACAGGCACAGCCTGTTTGCCACTTTTTTAAAAAAGTGGCACCGAGTTTCCTTATGCTCTTTTTTCTTTTAGAAACTAATGTTATTAAAATAGAATCAAAAGTACCTTAAGGCGGTGTTTGTGTGGATATAAAAGTAACCAATGTAGACGTTGCTTATATAAAAGAAATAGAAAGAAAGGCAAAAGAATTAAGTAAGAATTTAGGTAGAAATTTTTCGAGGAATGAATATATAAAAATGTTAATTCAAAATGATTGTGAACTAAGGTTAACTCAATTAAAAGAAGATAAATTTAATCATGCAGTTGATTTGCTTACTGCAACATTAGACCGTCAAGAAAAAACATTACAAGAATTTATAAATAGCAATACTAGACTGTTTCATTTGATGGCCAGTGGCGAGGATATTGGGGAAGGGGTTGATGAATTATGATAAAAAATAAGATTAGAAAAGAAATTATTTTTAGCGAAGTTCATGAAAATATTATTAATGAAATGATTGATAATATTCCTGGGATTAATTCATTTTCTGAAGCGGTAAGGTATGCGGTGTTATCTATGGCAGATCAAACGGATACAGCTAAAAAGGAAAAAGATATGCAAATAAAAATAAATTCTATATCTAAAAATATTGATATATTAATCGAAATGACAGCAGGTGGGTTTGATGCAAAAGAAGTTAAAGCAATCGGCAATGGGAAAGATACTTATATTTATAAAGATGCTAGAAAAAATGTTGAAAATGAAATCCAAACAGCTACTACGTTTAAATCAAATTTAAAAAAATCAAATATGATTAAGCCAGAATTAGAAATACAGTTAAAAGAAGAAACAATAAAAAAGTCGAGATCATTGTTTGAATAGTAACTTTATATGGAGGGTCATATATGGGGAGTCCTAGCGTTATTCTAACTTCACAATTCACAGTTCCAACAGCTAAAAGTTTTACGAAGTATGTAAGCTATATGACTAGAAAGGATGCTTTATTAGAAAAAGAAGAGAGTTTATCTAATGAAGAGCAACAAGAATTAAAAAGAATTGAGAATACATTAGAAACATTTAAAGTTGAAAAAGGAAAATCATATAGAACATTAAATAATAAAAAAGATTTAACTACAAAAGAACAAGAAGCAAATAATATTTTGAAAGAAAAAGACTCTTTTTCAGATGTATCAGATTATGAAAAGTACATACGATATATGACTAGGCAATATGCGTTAGAAAAAAAAAATAAATTAACAGTTGAAGAACAAAAGGTATTAAAAGTAGTTAAAAAAAAATTGTCTGATATCGTTAAAGAAGAAGTAAAAGAAGAAGTAAAAGAACAGGATGTTAAATTGGGAGTATTTTCTATTAATAAAGAAATTATGACTGTAGAAGATATTAAAGATGCTAATAAAATTATCAGTAATGCAGAAAAAAATGGTTCTGTTTTTTATCAAGATGTTATTTCTTTTGATAGAGAGTTTTTAGAAAAGGAGGGTATATATAATTCTAAAACAAATGAGTTAGATGAAGAAAAGATACAATATGCAAGTAGACAAATGATGAAACAAATGTTTAAGGATGAAAATATAGAAAATGGTTATTGGTTTGCATCTATACATAGAAATACAAAACATATTCATATTCATTATGGTACAGTAGAATATTATAATACTAGACCCCTAAGAATAATAGAGACAGAAGATGGAGAAGAATACCTTGCTCCAAAAGGAAAGAGAAAGCAAAGCACAATTGATAATATGAAAAGTACATTTGCTAATGCACTTATTGATCGTACTTCAGAGCTTTCTAGAATTTCTGAATTAAGAAATACATTAGTCCAAGATATAAAGGAA
This sequence comes from Alkalibaculum bacchi, assembly GCF_003317055.1. Classification (NCBI taxonomy): domain Bacteria; kingdom Bacillati; phylum Bacillota; class Clostridia; order Eubacteriales; family Eubacteriaceae; genus Alkalibaculum; species Alkalibaculum bacchi. The sequence continues at coordinate 44,697 of NZ_QNRX01000019.1, read as the reverse complement.
ACTTATAGTAGAGATAAAAAAGCAATACAGCAAACAACATTATTCAATGAAATCTATAATGAATTACCTTCTAATAAAAAATATTGGCAATACGGAAGTAAAAAAATATCTGATAATACTAGAGAAAAGATAGACAGGCTTACAGATCTTCTGATGAATGATAATGAAGATTATAAAGAATATATTAGAAATATTAAAGAGGAAGATAAGTACAGAAAAGAATTATTTGGAGATTCTAAGCGAGATGAAAAAAATTATGCTAATAATAAAGTAGACGAGATTCATAAGAGATTGGGTAATTCATTATTAAAAGAGATGAAAAATAAAGATAATAATGTTAAGAGAAATAGGAGTATATATCGGCATGGAACAGGAGGAGAAGAAAAAAGGTTACAACAATATGAAACTTTTAATAAACCAATTATTAAAAGAAAAGATATTTATCGAATTAAGTGTGCATTAAGCGATGATTATGATAAATATAGGGCGGAAAGAGATTATGAGTATATTCAACAAAAAATTGCATGGGAACAACAAAAAAATGAACTTTAAATAGAACAAATTTAAAACGTTTATAAAATGTTTATGAAATGTTCGGTAAAATGTTGCGTAAAATGCTCGATAAAATAAAGAAGGGACTAGTTTTATTATGCAGGAGGTCATTTGTATGGAAAATGTAGAACAATATTCTAGTGGTAATTTATTTATGATTGAGGAAATAGATGCTGAAAATAATGTGTTATGTATAGCTAATTATATACTCGATAAAAAGGCTAAAGTTAGTGTTACAGATGAACAAATAGAATTTTATGCAATTACATTTGATGAAACAATTAAAAGAAATATGTTTCTTTTTGTAGAATATGATGAAAAGAGAGGTGTTATCATTGGCAAATAAAAAATATTCTCGTAAAACAAGTGAAGAAAGGTTAGCAGAAATTAAAGAATTGTCGATGTTAGCTGTGGAACAGATGGAAAAATATCAGAATTCTCCTAAAGAATTGTTAGAGTATGCAGAGTTTATGTCAAGGTTTTATAATTATTCTCTTAATAACCAACAATTAATTCAGAATCAGTTTGATGGAGCTATTGCTGTTGCAAGTTATAAAGACTGGAAAGAAAAAGGTTATTCTGTGACTAAAGGAGAAAAAGGCATTAAAATATTAACCTATACTCCTGTAACTTTATTTAAGGATAAAGAAGGTAATGAGAAAAGCATAACAGAAGCTACAGAAGAAGAAAAAGAATTGATAAAAAATAAGATACTAACAAGTCGCAAAATACCTTGCTTTAAAGTTGGTCATGTATTTGATGTTTCTCAAACAAATGCCCGATTAGAAGATCTCCCAAAGATATTTCCTAATAGACAATATGATTTTAAAATAGAAGGAGAAAATAATATAGAGTATTTGAAGAAGGGTATTAAGGCTGTTTCATGCGAACTCAATATTGATATAAGGGATATGAAAGAGTCTAGATTTGGATTTAGTGAATTAGGAGCAGCAAAGGGTGCATTTATACAAAGTATTAATTCAAGTGAAAAAGAAATTGTTCTAAATTCCAGAAATACAGAAACTCAAAACATAGCAACAGCTATTCATGAGTTGGCTCATGCAAGACTTCATAATAATTCTTTAGATAATGCTGCAAATTCTAAACCTACCAAAGAGTTTCAAGCAGAATTAACATCTTTCATCGTTTGCAAACACTATGGAATGGATACTTCTGAAAAAGCAATTCCTTATATATCTCAATGGACTAAAAATGGAATAAAATTGGAAGAAAAACAGAAAGCTATGGAAGAAGTACATCGAACCTGCAAAGAATTTATATCTACTATAGATAATATTATTCAAAAAGAGCAAGAAAGAGATCAAAATATGGAGAAAACTAAAACTATAGATATGACTGAAAAAAAATTATCTATTTATCAGCTAAAGCCAGGAGAAAATAATAGAGATCGAAGATGGATAAGTTATGATCAACTGTTAAGGCAAGGAGAAAACCCTGAAATCGAGAATTATAAAAACATAGGTAATTATCACCTATATTGCTCTGAATCGAATCATTCTCAAATATTAGAAGAGATATATACAACATTTAATATTGATAAGCCATCTGACTTTAATGGTCACTCTTTATCTGTAAGTGATATTATTGTTATTGAAGATAATGGAAAAGTTACTGCTAGTTATGTTGATGATATCGGATTTGTGAACTGCCCAGAATTCAAAAAACAACATCAAGAAATTGTTAAAAATTTAAAGCAAGACAAAGATAAAGGCAAAGAAATAGATAATCCTGATAAAACTGAAGCTAAGAAAAAAGCTCAAATGATGTATAAAAATCGAATGTTCGAAAGGTAAACCATACAAAGCAATATAAATATTTGTATGGTTTTTTATTTTGTTTACAAATTATGAAAGAGGAGTATTGCATATGAAAATAGATGAAAATACAGAGAACGAAACACCTTTTTATAAAGAAAACAGTCAAAATCATACTTCCATTGGGACAGGTACATATTATTTAGATCTACTAGAATATTATTATACTAATAATTTAAAGCAAACAAGTATTGAGGAGGGAAACTCTTTTAATAAAGGTGAAACTACAACAATACTTAATGTTGGTAAATACTCTTATGAATATGATCCTGCTGTAAACTATATAAATAAAATTAATAATCACAGTGGATTTATTGAAAAAGGTTTTGAAGCGGAACGTTCTTCAAAGTCTAAACAAATGGTTGAAAAAGATATAAAACTTGAGATAAAGGAATTAATTAATAATCAAGAAATGAAAACCAAAATAAAGTTACAACAAATAAAATATTTAAATCAAAGAGGAATGGAATAGTTAAGTTAAGACGAATAGTAGCTATTAAAGAAAGGAGGGATTTTATGCAGTATAAAACTCATGTGACAATATCGTTAGCTGTTGCATTACCAATTATGGCATCTACCAATACTCTTTCCATTGGCAGTGTTGCAGCTCTTAGCTTAGGAGCATTATTTCCAGATATAGATGAGCCTTATTCTTGGATAGGTTGTAGAACCAGGGGGATATCGGATCTTCTAAATGTTTTTTTTGGACACCGTGGAATAACTCATTCTTTATTAGGTTTGCTCTTAACATTCTTAACCTTGGTTTTAATGGTTAGTATAATTAATTTTAATGCTGTTACAGCTATTTTCTTTGTTTTTGGTTATGCTTTGCATTTAATACAAGATAGCTTTAGTAAATCTGGGATTAAGTGGCTTTCGCCTTTATCTGATACTAAATTTCAATCAGGCAAAGGAGTATTCTACTATACAACAGGTAGTATAGTAGAAAATTTTATATTATTTGTAACAGTAGTATGTTTATTGATTGAAATCCGATTATTAGATCTTAGTATGTTTCAAGCACCTAATTTAAATATTCTACAAATGCTAGGGAACTTAATTACAAAGTTTATGGCATTATTTTAGAAAAATTGAAACCCGAATTAAAAATGTAACGTGTAAGGAACAATAATAGAAAGGGGATAGATCGTTGAAATACTTTAGGTAAAAAATCTGTATAATAATTGACGTTAAGAGAAATATAGACTATAATTCTTATTAAGAAGATTAAAAGTGATGTCGCTAGTCCTTAAGCGACGAATAAAAAAGGAGTCGCCCTTCCTATTGGCGGACTAATAAAAAGGGATCGCAAACCTCGACTGCGATTAATAAAATCGGGGCAGGAAAGCAGTCCTAAGAGACAAGAGTAATTATTACTCTTGTCTCTTTTTTTATTTGTAAATGAGGGGAAATAACATTGAAGCCTGAACCAAATTATATATATACGATTAAGGATAAATTCTTTGTAGAATATCCAGATCCTTCTCTAAAATTCAATAAAGGTGGCGGTCGTCCTCATTACTACGCTTTTGAAGATAAAGAAAATGATCAAATATTATGGATGATTCCAATGTCTACAAAGATAGAAAAGTTTGAGGCCATCTTGAAAAACCGTGAGGAACAGAAAAAACCGAAGGACATTGCACATGTTTGTACGGTCGGTAACAGAAAATCAGCATTTGTTATACAAGATATGTTTCCTGTCACAAAAGACTATATTCTGGATAATTATAGAATCAAAGGTGAACCTCTTAAGTTGCTTGAAAAAAAGGATATTCAAGCGATTAATGGAAAAGCCGAGAGGATTCATTCTCTTATTAAAAAAGGTAAAAGATTCGCTAAACATCAGGTTGATACACAAGGAATTGAAAACAGCTTAAATGAAAAGCTTAAAAAGGATCAAATCAGAAAACTGAAATTTGCACAAAAACAAAATATGGATAGATAGCATTTTTGCTTTATGGAGGAAAGATTAATAATAAAAGGGGGATAAAGAAAAATGATAAAGTTTGCGATAAAACTTTACAACAATGACAAAGATGCTCATTTTATTTTTCATGCAACACCTGATTTAATACATTATACCTGGCAATGGTATCTAACTGATGATAAAGAAAATATAGGAGAACCCCTTGAGGGACAGCAATATGAAAGTTTTGTAACAACAACAGATTTAATAAAAGAAAGAGGTTATGAGGGGTTATATCTATATTGTGAATATATGGATAATAATACTAAGCGAAAATCTAAAACGGAATTCATTAGACTACATGCCGATATTAATAAAGTCATAGATTCGGGTATAGTTTTTGATGATATTTCAACATATGATAAGAATGGTATGATTTTAGATTAAACTCTACTTTAAGGAAATGTGGTGATTTAAATGACAAAAATAAATAGTATTCAAAGTATTTCGCTGAGAAAATCAAAAGATATTGTTCAGAGTGGTATAAGTTGGATGCAGTTTTTAGATAGTGCATGTTATACAAATAAATATTCTTTTCAAAATCAGCTTTTAATTTATGCTCAAAGGCCAGAAGCAAGAGCGGTTGCTAGTATGGACTTATGGAATAAACGATTTAACCGTTGGATAAATAAAGGATCAAAGGGAATTCAAATCGTTGATAATACAACTAACCCACCAACATCTAAATATGTATTTGATATTTCAGATACACATACAACCAGATTTACTACTCGTGATGTTTATTTATGGGAGTTTGATAAGGGGCTTCATAAGCCTGTTTTAGAGTTATTGGAAGAAGAAAAAGGGATACTGTCAGAAAATAAAGAATTACCTCTTGAAAATCGAATTTCTAGGTATGCAGAAAAAATAATTGATGCAAACTCTTTAAGTACTAAAGCAAATACTTTATTAAATATAAATTTAAGTACACAAGATTTACAAATATTAAAAACTTTAGAAATTCAATCTGTATCTTATATGATAATGAAAAGAATGGGGTTAGATACTAATACGTACTTTAAAAATCAAAATCAAGAAATAAATTTTGATTATATAAAAATGTTTTCTAGCTCAGATCCTGATATGTTTACATTATTAAGTTTATTAGTTTCTGAGACTATGGAAAACTATACTCAATTAAGTAATGACTTATCAAATAAGATAAAAGAGTTTGAAGAGAATGAAAATATTAAGGAAAAACACTTGCAAGAAACTATTAGCTCAAGTTATGCTATGAGTGAGGAAGAAAAGGGGCTAGAAATCGAAAATAGAGCCTATAACGATGATATAAAAGAAAGGGGTAAGGAGGAAAATGGAGAGAGTAATAATAGGGAAGAAGGAGTATTACGAGGAGAATGGAGTTTACACTCCAGTAGTGAAGGAAACGAGCTTCGAGGAATTGGGAGGGACTTACCTAATGGAAGGAGATTATCTTCTGCCCAATATGGAGCTAGAGACAACGGAAGCCAAACCAATAGGGAAATACGGGAGCCTAAGACTAATGTACCTAATGAAAAACAACAAGGTATTGTACAACAGCCTATCGATACAGGGGAAACTTCAACAACATCTAGTGGAGATCAACGAACGAGCGAACGAGAGACTAGAGAAAACAATAAAACAAATGATGGAGACTTACGAAGTAACAGAGAATTTAAAAGAAAACAATCAGATGGAATGGGTCAGACAAGTGAACAACATCAAGGCGATGTGCGAGGAAGTAATTTACGAGGAAATGATTTACGCATAGAACCAAGCCAAATTAGCTTATTTCCAAATGAATCTATTGAAGCAGTGGTAGAAGAAACCACTGCTTTTTCTATTTCTCAAAAGGAAATAGATGATGTCTTAATAGGAGGTTCAGGATTTGAACATGGAAAGTTTAGAATAGTAGATTTCTATATGAAAAATCCAACAAATAAAGAACTAGCTGATTTTATAAAAAAAGAATATGGCGTAGGGGGGTGGGGTGCTCCAGACAAAGAAAATTTTATTTCTAATGTATCATATGATTCTAAAGGAATAACTATGTCTAAAGGAAGCTTAGTAAATCCTAGTGCTGAATTAACCTTAAAGTGGCCAAAAGTAGGAAAACGAATTACTGAACTTATATCTAGGGATGTCTATTTAAGTTTAGAAGAAAAGAGACAGTTTGAAGAATATTATAAAGAGGTAAAAGAGCAAATTCAAAATCAAGCTTATATTAATTTAGCTGTAAATGATGGTTTAGATAACCAACATGAAGAAACTTCTAGTATCTCTACAGATCAAGAAAAGCGTAACTTCCATATCACTAATGATGATTTAGGAGTTGCTGGAGCAAAAACTAAGTATAAATGGAATGTAGAAGCTATTAGGACTTTAAAAAATCTAGAAGCTGATAATAGATTAGCTACACCTGGGGAACAAGAAATATTATCTAAATATGTGGGTTGGGGTGGCCTATCATATGCATTTGATGAAAATAATGATACCTGGTCAAAGGAATATGTAGAGTTAAAAAGTATTTTAACAGATGAAGAATATGGTAGTGCCAGGGAATCAACATTAAACGCTTATTATACATCTCCTATTATTATTAAATCTATGTATCAAGCCCTCAACAATATAGGATTTAAAGAAGGGAATATCCTTGAACCATCATGTGGAACTGGTAATTTTATGGGACTTATGCCTAAGGATATGGAAAATAGTCGCATATATGGTGTTGAATTAGATAATTTAACAGGAAGAATAGCAAAACAACTTTATCAAAAATCAGATATTACTATAGGTGGGTATGAAGATACAGATTTTTCAGATGCTTTCTTTGATGTAGCTATTGGAAATGTACCGTTCGGGCAATATAGGGTGTCCGATAGGAGATATGACAAGGAAAACTTTCTAATCCATGACTATTTCTTTGCAAAAACATTGGATAAGGTTAGATCTGGTGGCGTTATAGCTTTTATTACATCAAAAGGTACTTTGGATAAGGAAAATGAAACTGTTCGTAAATATATTGCACAACGTGCCGAATTGTTAGGAGCTATCCGATTACCTAATACTGCGTTTAAAGCTAATTCAGGGACAGAAGTTACCTCAGATATTATTTTCTTGCAAAAGCGAGATGAAATATTACTTGATGTAGAAGCTTTAGACTGGATACGTGTAGGGACAGACGAGAACGATATTCGAATAAACCAATATTTCATAGATCATCCTGAAATGATTTTAGGTAATATGGAAATGGTAACAACTCAATTTGGAAGAAAAGAAAGTAGTTGTATTCCATTTGAAGATGTAAATCTAGAAAACCAGCTATTAACTGCAATAAATAATATTGAGGGCGAGTTTGTAGAAATAGAAATAGAAGATGTCGAAGAAATAGAAAATGACTCTATAATATCTGCTGACCCTTTTGTTCGTAACTTTAGTTACACTATTTTCAACGATGAAGTTTATTTTAGAGATAATTCTAAAATGTTTAAACAAAATTTATCAGAAGTAGCTAAGGAGAGGGTTAAATGTCTCATTGAACTTAGAAATGCTGCTTATAAAGTAATTGACTATCAAACAGAAGATTATGACGAAATAGAGATTAAAAAATCTCAAGAAACTTTAAGTAGTATATATGATAACTTTGTAAAAGAGTATGGAAGATTGAATGAAAGAGCAAATATTAAAGCTTTTGAAGGGGACTCTTCATATGCTTTATTAAGTTCATTAGAAATCCTTGATTCTGATAATAAGTTCAAAAGAAAAGCAGATATTTTTACAAAGAGAACAATTAGAAAGCATATTATCCCAACTCATGCCGATACTCCTACAGAAGCTTTAGCAATATCTATCAGTGAGAAAGCAAAAGTAGATTTAAAGTATATGGAGCAACTTACAGGAATTAATCAAGAAGACCTGATAAATAAGCTAGAGGGTGTAATTTTTGAAAATCCAGAAACATCTAAGTTTGAAACATTAGATGAATATCTTAGTGGAAATGTAAGAGAAAAACTAAAGGTTGCTAAAGAAAAACAAGATGAATATAAGGAGTTTTTAAGAAATATAGAACTTGAAGAAGAGACATCTAAAACTATTCTATTAAGACAAAAGACACAGGAAAAGATTAATACTTTGGATTTTAATGTTAAATGTTTAGAAAAAGTTGTACCAGAAGATCTAACAGCTAGTGAAATTACTGTTAGACTAGGTGCTTCGTGGATACCTCCTTACGATATTGAACAGTTCATGTATGAAACTTTTGAAACTCCAACATATAACAGGTGGGAGATGGGGGTTACTTACTCCTCGCCTACTGCTAAATGGTACATTAAAGGAAAATCATTAGATTATGGTAATATCCTAACAACTAATACATATGGAACAAGTCGTATAAATGCTTATAAGATATTAGAAGAGACATTAAACTTAAAAGATGTTCAAATTAAGGATAAAGTAACTGATCCTGATGGTAATGAGCGATATGTACTCAATCAAAATGAAACCATGTTAGCACGGGAGAAACAAGATACTATTAAACAAGCCTTTGAAGATTGGATATGGAAAGATCCAGATAGACGAAATAGGCTAACAAAATTATATAATGAGAAATTTAATGCTATTCGTCCTCGGGAATACGATGGTGGCCATCTTACTTTTCCTAGAATGAGTCCTTTGATTACATTAAGAGAACATCAAAAAAATGCAGTTGCTCATACTTTATACGGTGGAAATACTTTACTAGCTCACGTTGTAGGTGCTGGAAAAACCTTTGAAATGGTAGCTTCTGCAATGGAGAGTAAAAGGCTTGGTTTATGCCAAAAGTCCTTATTTGTAGTGCCTAATCATTTAACAGAGCAATGGGGAACAGAATTCTTACAGCTATATCCATCTGCTAATATTTTAGTAGCAACAAAAAAAGATTTTGAACCTAAAAATCGTAAAAAGTTTTGTAGTCGTATTGCAACTGGCGAATATGATGCAATTATTATAGGCCATAGTCAATTTGAGCGTATTCCAATGTCTGATGATTTTCAGAAAAGAGAAATTAAAAGGCAAATTGATGAAATAACAGAAGGAATTAAAGAGTTAAAAGAAGAAAGTGGAGATAACTTTAGTGTTAAACAATTAGAAACAACTAAAAAATCATTAAGCACTAGATTAGATAAGCTAAATGATCAAAGCTATAAAGATGATGTTGTAACTTTTGAACAATTAGGTGTAGACCGTCTTTATGTTGATGAAGCCCACTCTTATAAAAACTTATTTTTATATACTAAAATGCGAAATGTTGCTGGAATTGGGCAAAGTCAAGCAAAGAAATCTACAGATATGTTTATGAAATGTCGTTATATGGATGAAGTAACTGGTGGAAAGGGAATAGTTTTTGCTACTGGTACACCAATTAGTAACTCTATGACAGAAATGTATACGATGCAACGATACTTGCAATATGATGATTTAAAGAAAAGTAATCTAGAAAATTTTGATGCTTGGGCAAGTACTTTTGGAGAAACAGTAACAGCTATTGAACTTGCACCAGAAGGTACTGGATATCGTATCAAAACACGTTTTTCTAAGTTCTATAATTTACCAGAACTTATGAATATGTTTAGAGAAGTAGCCGACATAAAGACAGCTGACATGTTAAACCTCCCTGTACCAGAAGCAGAATTTAAAACAGTAGTTACAAAGCCTACAGAACATCAAAGAGAAATAGTATCGAGCCTTTCAGAACGTGCAGAGGTTGTCAGAAATCGTGGTGTTCCACCTGAGGTAGATAATATGTTGAAGATAACAAATGATGGGCGTAAATTAGCACTAGATCAAAGATTAATTAATGAAAATTTACCTGATGATGAAAATAGTAAGGTTAGTGTTTGTGCTAATAATGTATTTGATATTTGGAATAAAACCAAAGATAAACGCTCAACTCAACTTGTTTTTTGTGATTTATCGACACCTAAAGATGATGATAGCTTTAATGTTTATGATAGTCTTAAAAATAAGTTAATAGAAAAAGGAGTCCTTGAAAAAGAAATTGCATTTATTCATGATGCTAAAAGTGAAAAACAAAAAGATAAGCTCTTTGCTAGTGTACGGGCAGGAAAAGTCCGTGTATTAATAGGGTCTACTCAAAAGATGGGTGCTGGTACTAATGTTCAAGATAAATTAATTGCCTTACACGACTTAGATTGCCCTTGGAAACCTTCCGATCTAGAACAGCGGATGGGTAGAATAGTTAGACAGGGGAATGAAAATGAAAAGGTTGAAATATTTCGCTATGTTACAGAGAATACTTTCGATGCGTATCTATATCAACTTGTAGAGAATAAACAAAAGTTTATTAGTCAAATAATGACAGGTAAAACCCCTGTAAGAAGTGCTGAAGATGTAGATGAATCGGCACTCTCTTACGCTGAAATTAAAGCCTTGGCTACAGGTAATCCACTTATAAAGGAAAAGATGGATTTAGATATACAGGTATCTAAATTAAAAGTTTTAAAGTCTAGTTATTTAAATCAAAAATACAACCTTGAAGATAAAGTTTATCATTGGTACCCAAAACAAATAAAGGAGCTTACAGAACTTATAGGTGCACTCAAAAAGGACATAAAACATAGCTCGGAAAACAGTGATGATGTGAAAAAATTTACTTTCATGGAGATTGATGGACACATATATACAGATAAAGAAGATGCTGGTAAAGCACTTTTATCTTCATGCATGACAGTTCGTAGTAGTGAGCCAAAGAAGATTGGAAGCTATAGAGGTTTTAAAGTATATCTGTCTTTTGATAGTATTAATCAAAATTTTAAAATTGGTTTAAAAAATTCTGTAACTCATACTACTACTTTAGGAAAAGATAATATCACTCGTTTAGACAATACGCTAGATAGTTTACCTAAACAGCTAGAAAAAGCTACTGAAAAACTAGAAAATATACAAAAGCAGGTAGAAAATGCTAAATTTGAATTAAGTAAACCTTTTTCAAAAGAAGATGAATTAAGAGAAAAGCAGCAAAGACTTTTACAATTAGACACCTTGTTGGATATGGGGAACGGGTTTACACAGGAAACTACATCAGAAAGAGAGATAGAAGAAAATGCTAACATTGACAACGAAAAAGTAGATACTATTACAGAAGATTTTATCATAAAAGATAATGACATAAATGATAGCGTATCAGAAAAAAAATCTATCTCTAATCGTATAAAAGATTCTTTATTAAGTTATCAACTAGAACGTTAGTAATTTACTGATTAAAAACAATCCTTTATTTAAGGTTTATCCTTCTTAAACTCTAGGGGAGGTGGGTAAAATCTATTCTCAAAAAGAAATTAATCAAGCCCAATTAATAGATATAGTAGATTATTGTCTTAGAAACAATATAGGGATTATTAAGAATAGCGAGCGTTATTATCGCTTAGTCGATCATGATAGTTGCGTTATAGATAAAAAGAACAACTTATTCTACTGGAATAGTAGGAGCATTGGCGGAAATGTTATCAACTTCATACAAGAGTTTGAAGGGGTAAGTTTTAGAGAAGCTATGCAAAGGTTAATAGGAGGTGCAAAAGAAGGGATAGATTTATCTAATAATATCAATTATAAGCTTCATATAAAAGAAAAATTTACTGCTAAATCATTTGTATATGCGAAAGATAAAGAAGTCTCTTCATTCTACAAAGCTAGGAATTACCTTATTAATGAAAGAAAAATAGACCCGAAGATAGTAGATGATTTGCACCAAGAAGGATTAATTAAACAAGATAAATATAATAATGTATTATTTTTATGGAAGGATAACAAAAAAATAGTAGGTTGCAGTGAACAAGGGACTATAAAGTCTGACAAATTAAAGCGTGGTTATTGGAAAAGTATCCAGGAGAACTCAATTTCAGATCATGGTTTTAACATTTTGATCGGAAAACCCAAAAACTTAAAGTTTTTTGAATCATCTATTGATTTATTAAGCTATGCAACTTTAAATAAGAAATCGTTGAAAGATGTTCATTTAATTAGCATGGAGGGTCTAAAATACGGTGTTATCTTGAATTATATAGATAAAACCGAAAAATTACTAGATAAAGGTAATATCAACATTTCGCTCTGTGTAGATAACGATATAGCTGCAATGAATTTTATCATTCATACGATAGAAATTTTAAAGGAGAAAAAAGCAAATTATAATATCATTACGGAGATACCTTTAAATTCAACTTTGGCCCAAAAGTGGGATTGGAATGATCAGTTAAAGTTCTTTAATAAATATTAAATAGAATAGGGTAATATATTGTTTATTAGAAAGTGACGATTAAGTGCTGCTAGAATATATGTTATAATTAATATATTAGACTATCAAAGAAAGGTAGGTATTACTAGTGTTTGGAGAAGATAGACCATATGAGGAAGTGAATTATAACAATCCAAAAGAATATAAAAAAGATTTATGGAAAGCTAGTTTTGGACTACAAAAAATAGATGGATTAACACCTTCCGAATACCTTGTTGAATTGTCAAAAGAAGAAATCGAGGGAAAGAAAACCTATTCAGAAATTAAGGAAGAACTAGATAAGTATTATTCATCTGATAAAGCGAATAAAGAGAATGAAGAAGCAGACAAAGTATCTGTCCGCATTGCTGAATGGTTGTCACAACCCAGGCCTTTTGAAATTAGTACAAGAAGGTTAAAACAGATCCATGCTCACTTGTTTTCGGGAATTGATACCTTTCAGTATCCTGTAGGGAGGTTTAGAGAGGTTAATATTTCAAAGAGTGAACCAGTGTTAAATGGTGCTTCTGTTTTCTATGAATCATGGAATATGTTAGATGCAGCTTTTGAAATTGACTTTGAGGAAGAATCGAAAAAAGATTATTCGTTATTAAAACAAGAAGAAAAGGCTAAGTCAGCCATGGCGTTCATATCAAATTTATGGCAAATTCATCCCTTTAGGGAAGGGAATACTCGTACAAGTGCAGTTTTTGCGATAGAGTATTTTAGAGATTTAGGTTTTGATATAGATAATACTATGTTTGAAAAACATTCTAGATATTTTCGAGATGCATTAGTTAGAGATAATTGTCTGAAAAAATGGCAAAATCCTTATTTTTTAGATTGTTTTACTGAAAACTTAGTATTAGGTGGAAATCATGATTTAGAAAGTTTAAACTTAAATATAGATATAGAAGTAGATAAGGATTTAAACCTAGATAAAGATATGAATGAGAATGAAAAAAACAAAGAAATGAAGATAGATCAAAAATTTAAAATGGATTATATAAAAAATAAGATGGAAAGGCAATGATTAATAACTGTACGGAATTTTGTACAGTTATTTTTTATTGTTTAAAAGGAGTTCTTATAAATGAAAATAGTTATACTAGCAGAAAAACCAGATCAAGCAAAAAAATATGCAAATGCACTTGGAAAGGCCAAAAGAGGAAAAGGGTATTACGAAGTAGATACTTCTATCTTAAATGGAGAAGTAATAGTAACATGGGGAATTGGGCATTTGGTAGGCTTATCATCTATGGATAAGTACGGGGAGCAGTACAAAAAGTGGAATATGGATAATCTACCTTTCCAGCCAGAAAAAATGATTTACGAAGTTACCAATACTACGAAAGATCAATTTTATAATGTTAAAAAGCAAATAGATGCAGCTGACTTAATTATTATTGGAACGGATCCAGATAGAGAAGGTGAAAACATTGCTTATTCTATTTTTTCAAAATGCTCTTCTAAAGTCAAAAATACACCTAAAAAAAGATTGTGGATTAATAGCATGGTCGATAAGGAAATTCAAAGAGGTTTTCAAAACTTACGTGATAGCAAGGAAACATTTAATTATTACAAAGAAGCTCAAACAAGGCAAATCAGCGATTATTTAATAGGAATGAATTTTACTCAATTCTTTACCTTGTTAGTACAATCAAGAGGGTTAAAAGACATATATTCCCTTGGTAGAGTGCAAACACCTACAAATAGTATTGTCGTAGAAAATGATTTAGCAATTCGGAACTTTAAAGAAGAAACGTTCTATAAGCTCTTTGGGGATATACCAAAAGGTGGTAAATCAGCGAAGTTTATTAATGATACAAAATATAAAAACAAGTCAGAACTGATGGAAGTGATGAGTCGTTATAACTTAAATCAACCAGTACAGACAGTTATTAAATCTGTTAAAAAAGAAATGAAAGAGAAGAAGTCTCCAAAACTATTTAATCTTGGCGGTATACAAAGCTATGCTAATAAAAAATGGAAATATAGTTTAGATCAATCCCTAAAAATCATTCAAAGCTTGTATCAAGAAGGGTATCTCTCCTACCCTAGAACAGACTGTGATTTAATTACTACTAACGAATTTGAGTACCTAAAAACCAATCTGGAAAGCTATAAACAGGCTATCAGAGTAAGTTTTAATAATGGGAATATGGAAGCTAGAAAAGAATATGTTAATGATGCTAAGGTGTTGGAACACTATGCGATTATTCCTACTGAAAACATTCCTGATTTGTCTACTTTGAATGAAGCTCAGAAAAATATTTACCAGGCGGTCGTTAAGAACACTATCCTTATGTTCGCTGAGAATTATGTTTATGAATCAACGATTGTTGAAATAGATGTTAACGGTATTCAATTTACAGCAAAAGGGAACATACCTAAAAAAGCTGGGTGGACGAATATCGAAAAAATAGATATTGAAGAAGAAACGGAAACTGATAAAACTACAACATTGCCCGAATTTTTTGAGGGAGAAAAAGTCGTATTCACGACTAAATTAGAAGAAGGAAAAACAACACCGCCTACACGACTAACAGAAGCTACTTTAGGCGGGAAAAATGGAATGATGGATAAACTAGGCCTAGGTACTCCTGCAACACGTTCTTCTATTGTAAAAACCCTAATTGATCGAGAGTACATTAAAGTTGAGAAAACGAAGCTATATCCTACAGAAAAAGGATCGCTTTTATATGATATGACAAAAGATCTCCTTTTAGGAAGCCCTGAAATGACAGCAAGATGGGAAGAATATTTGAAAAAAATAGGTACTGGAGAAAAATCACAAAAAGGATTTTTAGGCAATATCAATGAATTCATTGTGAAAACATTAAATGAGTTAAAAAGTAAAGAGATTAATGCTGATAAAATACAAAGAATAAAAAATAATGATAAGATAGAAGTAGGTGATTATTTAGTAAGAGTAGAAAAAAAGGTATATAAATGCTTTAAGAGAGAAAACGAAAGTGATTCATTTATAATATTTAAAAGTATATTATCAAAAACAATTACAGAAAACAATGTAAAACAACTTTTAAATAAGGGGAAAACTTCTTTAATTAAAGGCTTTACATCTAAACAAGGAAAAAAGTTTGATGCTTATCTTGTTTTAATAGATGGGAAAATTCAGTTTGACTATGATAATAAAAAATAGTTTAATTATAAATGAATAGAAAGGTAACTTCTGTTGAATAGAATATATAGTGAAAAAAATAAGTTTTTTGCTGTTATCAAGGGGACCTTCCTTGTAATAATCATTAGTTTGGGTTTTGCTTATTTCAGGACCATTATGCCTATCAGTGTGGAAAGTACCAATATTATTAATGCAAATATAGAACTTAATTTTATAAGATTAGTCCTTCCCCTTTTTCTTTCTCCATTAGTGGAAGAATTAATATTTAGAAAGTATATTCCATATATGTTTGAGGATATTTTAGGAAAAATAAAAGCTATTTTTTTTTCAAATATAATATTTTCTTTTATGCACTTAGATCCGTTTTTCTTACCTTATCTTATAAATGGATTAATTTACTCTTATTTTTATAAAGCAGCAAAAGATATTAAGGTACCTATTTTTACTCACATAAACTATAATATCTTTGTTTTTGTAATGACATATTTGAACTGACAACTTATTAATAAGAAGGGGTTTTAACAAATGAGGATAGGGTACATTAGAAACAATCAAAATAAACATGAACTTAATTCTACATCTGATGATGGACAAATTAATAAGATGAAGAAAGCTAATGTTGAAAACATTATTATTGAAGTTTTTCAAAATCAAGATGAAGATAATAAGGATAAAAAAAACAATAAAAATGAGGATATACAGCAATATTTTAAAAATACTTTATTGAGTTCTATTAATGAATTGAGAAAAAACGATACCATTGTTGTTTTAGGTCTTAGCGAATTGGGCGAATCTTTAAGTGATATTATAAAGGTTCTTGAAGTAATAGATGCAAAGGGAGTTCAAATTGAAATACTAGATCATTGTTTTCAGGGTATTAATATTAATAAAAAACAACTTATTGCTACTTTAAAATGGGTAAAGGATAAAGAAAGAAAAGATATTATAAAAAGGCAGGCCAGAGGTCAACTTATAGCAAAAGCAAAAAATATGAAGGGTTCTGGAAGAAGAAAGAAATATTCACCTTATGCTGAAGATCCAAAAGATCGTGAAACTTATTTTACAGTACTTGCTATGCTGGAAGAAGATGTTCCCATAAAGAGGATTGCTGAATTATTAAATATATCCAGAAGCACGATTTATACTATTAAAGATGGTAAATAATCGTTTTTAATCCTAAGAGCAGAAATAGCTTATTTCTGCTCTTTTTATCTTATAATATACTATTTATCCAAATAATAAATAAGAACTCTTAAATGGTAAATATACAGGCCGATATTACTTAGACTATGAATAAAATGTATAAAAATTAAAAGATCCATATTTCTTTATCCACTTCTTGTTATTTTAGAGTACTATTCATACTTTTACTTTATCATTCTTAAAGTAAAGCTTTAGGCAACATATTCATCCTTCATTTACTACTTTAACTATACACCTCCAATGAAAATTATCTCAATGCCTGCTTTTTGAACACTTTATTATATAAATTTATGAAAATTAGTTGACGGTACGTCTAGGTGGTGGTAAAATGAGCTTGGAATTAGAATAAAATATTTAACATACACTGGAGAGTTTATATTGGAAAAAAGATATGTGAAGTTAATAGCAACAAAGGGGGGGAGTGGTAGCGAATCATTTAGGGTTTCCTTACCTACTACCTGGATAAGATCGATGGGATTAGGTAAGAATGCTAGAAACTTAATTATTAGTTTTGATGGAAAACAAATAATAATAGAAAATAATAATCAAGAAAACAAATAATCTATTAATCATAATAAATAAAAATAAAATATGGAAGAATTTTGTTGAAACAAAGCAGAAATAACTGTACAATAATACTAAAGTTTTATTCTTTTAAAAATTAAATAATAAAAAAACCGTCGTTAAGACGGTGTAGAGCTTCAGTTCTTTTATTATGTTGAAAGCATATTAAAAGTACTTAAGGTAAAACAGAGATACCTAGAAGCAATGGGATAACCCACAACCAAAGCTGCTTATTTTATTATACCCATATTATAGCAAAGTATAAGAGGTATGACAAGATAAAAACTTAAGTTTAGCTGTGGTAATTTGAGGAATATTATACCCTAGGTATCAGATACCTAGGGTATTTTTGATGCTTATTTAGGCTCTATGGTCTTTTTAAGCTATTGTTAAGATCATTATTAAAACAATAATTAGGTGTGGACGAGCCAATGCAAAAAATCGTTTCGGTAAGGCTTATATTTCGCTTGTATGGCTTTATCGTCAGTGGGGAGGGAGGACACCATACCCACAATAAAAACTCTTTGGTTCGGGGGAGTAATACTGGTAGAGATACTAGAAATCGTCAGAGTTGGGGCAGTAATGAACGAATCTTTCTTATAAAGATACGATTTCTACTAGTGAATGAAAAAAACTAGATGTAAGCGAGTGCGAAGAAACCTCAGCTCATCCTATACGGAGCATATTTTTTTGTAAACAGGTATTTTTGTTGAATTTTATATTCAAAATTTTCAGCAGGATACCTGCGTCCAAATTTCCTAACTAAACCTACCAGAGCATAACAAATCAAACATAAAAGTCAATAGAGTATTCGTAATTTTATCACAAAAATTATATATTTAGTAAGTAAACCTGATGTGAAACGTAGAATAGGGAACGTAACGAAGTGAAGTGAGTCTTTCTATGTTTTGCATTAGGTACTATAGGAAAGGGTGAATGCGTAGCAGAGGGGAAACGCATTAGAAGTTTCCCTTTATTAATCAGATAATTTCTTGGTTAATCTATCTAATAGTAGTGTAAATAATTAATTAAAAACGGTTGACGGTACGTCACTGTAATAGTATAATTATAGTAAGTTAATTAGTCGATAGATTATCCGATATTCTAATAAAGGAGGATCAGCTATGGAAACAAGTAAAATAATAGACCCTACAAATAAGGGGATCAAGAAAAAGGTTTCGGGAAAAATGTTCTTTCTCATTTCGATTATAGGAATTCTACTCTTTCTTTTACTTGCTAAAGCATTCTTAGCATCATTACACTATATTATAATTACTCCAATATTTTTATTTCTTCTTATTAAAGGCGGTAAGTATATATTTAGCTTTTGCCTATTCATATTTAAGTTTGTCATAAATTTCTTTGCTGTGTTCATTGCACTAGGATGTCTTATTTATATTTTTTCTTAGAAAAATTCAAAAGTGTAAAATAGGGGTAAAAGGGGAGTAAAAGGTGTTAATGAGGTACGAGATGCAAGAGATATTAAAGAATCCTAAAA
Source organism: Alkalibaculum bacchi (assembly GCF_003317055.1). Classification (NCBI taxonomy): domain Bacteria; kingdom Bacillati; phylum Bacillota; class Clostridia; order Eubacteriales; family Eubacteriaceae; genus Alkalibaculum; species Alkalibaculum bacchi. The sequence continues at coordinate 25,683 of NZ_QNRX01000019.1, read as the reverse complement.
CAGTGAAAGACATGGCCGAGCAAATAAAATATTTATGCGATGGCTATTGGTCTAGGAAAATCACAGAAAAAGAAGCAAGAGAGCTTATTCATTATTGGGAAAACCATGAAGGGGATAAGCTATTTAAAGCAACAGAGTTTAATCCAACTATAAAAAAAATTATTGGTAAAAGAAGAGTTAAACTTATAGAAAAATGGTTACAGGGGTGCCAAATTAAAATCTTATAGATAATAAAACGCAAATGAATGGCTGCTTGATTCGCCTGTGAAAATTTATATTCACCTGGATATGGATAGCTTTTCTATTAGTTTATTTAGATTGGAGAGGATGTTTTTTTATGTTTTCTATTACTTATAATAAAGACAGAAAAAACTTTTGTCCCTGGGAATTATACAGGGGATCTCAATTTATTGGGGCATTTACAAGTAAACATATTGCATTACAAAGAAAAGAATTATATGAAGTTGAAGATGAGTCTGGACTCAAATTTACGGGACCTATAATTATGGAGCAAATAAAATTAACTACTTGATCAGAAGGAAAAAAACGTATAAAGAAAATAAAGCAATATAAAAAACAAATAGGAAGGTGATTCTAAATGTATTATGATCCTGAAAGTCGAAAAAAACAAGCGAAAATCGGTTTTTTACTCGTGGTTATTAGTTGTATTTTGCTTCTTTTACTTATGCCATGGTTTTCTAAATATGAACAGACTCGAAATGAGCGTATATTTGAAGAAAGTTTAGTTGATGCAGAAATTATTCTTTTAAAATATGCTCGAATTATAGAAAAAGAGGGTTCTTTAACAACTCTAGATAAAAAGGAACTTGAACTTGGACTAAAGCAAATAGAAAACTTTGATGAAATAAAAATAGAAAACAACGAAAAATCTATTAACCTTTATCTTAAGTATAAAGAGTTAGATCAAACATTAAGCATAGATATTGAGTAATCTTTGTACAATAGATATTTGAGTTTGAATTAATAAAATCTGTTTAGTAAGTGAGAGGTGATAAATAATGAAGGATAATAAGGAGCGTGTAGAGATACGTATGCCTAAAGTGATTTTAGAAAAGATTAATAATTATCAAAAGGAAAATGGTATAACTACAAGGACTGCTGCCATTCTTGAATTGATACGAAAAGGCCTATAAGTATGTTAGTGTTATAAAAAACTAAGATTTCACTGTAGTACGTTAGGGAGGATGATGATTATGCATTTATTAAAAGAAATACTAAATGAAATGCAAACGATAATACCCATTCGAATGATTCTTATTTTTATAATTTCCATACTGATGTCCATATTTTTGGTTTTATCTTTAAAATTGACAATGCTTATTATGAAGGCTATAAGTTACCTTTCAAGTAATCGCTATATGGAGGATCTAAGGAATGGTATTAAACATAAGAGCTTTCTTGCCCGTCTTTTGTTATTTCCTCTGCTTTTGCTTATGCTTCCAATTGTTTTTATTTCAGATATAATCAGTGGATTGTTTGGTGAAAATGGTAATGATCCTTATCCTTTTACCAAAGTCATATTGGGAATATTATTAGATAAATAATATACAGTAGGTGCTGAGAAGGAGATAGAGGATAATGGATATAAATGTTGTTGAGAAGATAAAAAAGTTATTAGCATTAAGTGAAAGTAGTAATGAATATGAAGCACAGGTGGCAATGTTAAAAACTCAAGAGCTGCTTATTAAACATAAACTCACTCTCAGGGAAGTTAAAGAATTCAAATCTTATAATAGTGATATAAAAGAACAAACGAGTAAAGTCACTTTTACAAAGGCAAAGTGGAAATCACATTTAGCAAGGCTTATTGCAGATAATTTCGGTTGCTATTTCTTTTTTTACACTCAGGGTACTCATACAATTACCTTTTTTGGAAGAGAAGAGGATGCTATAGTTTGTAATATCGTTTTAGAATATGCTATTGACTGTATTAATAGCGTGGTTAAAAAATTAAGATATCAAGCGGTAAGGAAGGGATGTAGTACAAAGGGGATCGAAAACGATTACGCCTTGGGTTTTATAGAAGGTTTGGAAGATAAATTTGAGAAACAGAAAGAAACTAATCAAGAATGGGGGTTAGTTCTTATGAAAGACAGTGAAGTTATTCAAGCATATTCAGAAAAAAGTAAATCATTTGCAGGAACAATAAATACTAATACTTCTTTTCAGGGGCATATGGAAATTTATAAAAAAGGTTATGAAGATGGTCAAAAATTCAGTATATCAGATAAGTTATCTGAAGGTGATGACATGGAAGTTTTTGCAATATCAGGTCATGAAATTTAAAACAAGTCTAAAAAATCGAAAGGGGGGTAAGAAATGATAAACTTAATCCTTCATGATAATAGAATTGTTATAAGATTAATAAATGGAGATAATAAAGTGGTTTTTATGCGGTATCCATATTCTTATAAGGAAAATTGTCAACTCGCTTTTGTTAAGGTAGATACTTTAAAAAAATATTGGATTAGAAACAATTATGATGAACATAGTAAATACGCTAATGCAAGTGAGTACGAATTAAGACAAGACTATAAATTCAAATATGCCGAAGAAGGTTTTTCTCGTGGAGATAAAGACCCTGTACCAGTAGCCGAAATTGCATTGTTAAGCTGTGCGACATTACCATGCATCGGATTCCAGAACGGTATTACTCGTACAATATGGCTCATTGCTAATGGTTATAAAGTAATTCCATTTGAAGTTGCAAACGTTACATCAGAATTTCTTTTAGACGAAGGGGTTTATTCTTTTAAATAAAAAATATGCTTGCCCTTGGGAATTATATGTAGTAAGAATTGATGGATCAGAAATATTATAAAAATTAAAAAGAGGTGAGTAACATAAATAAAAATATTTAATAAATATAAAAAATCATACACAATGGATATTTTGTTCGGTTTTGGAAAAATGGTCCAACTCTTTTCATACCAGTGGTTTAACATAGAATATACTGTTTTCAAAATATTTTTTTACTATATAATCATACATAACATATCTAAATGTATGATTAAATCATACATAACATTTAGCAATTATGAAATAACGGAGGATAATAAATATTGATAGTTACAAAAAAATTATTTAGTATTGAAGATGAAGAACTTCAACTTCATAATTATAGGGTGGGAAAAATGAGTAGTAGATTTGCTAAGTTTGTTGGTTTACATGAACAAATGATAGAAGATATCGCTATTTGTGGATCTCTACATGATATTGGAAAAGCTGTGATTCCTAAAAGAATATTAAATAAGCCTACAACGTTAACTAATGAGGAATTTAAGCAGATTAAGATGCATTCTATTTACTCTTATATGATTTTAAGAGAAATGGGGTATAACGAGAAAATTTGTCTGATATCTAAGTATCATCATGAAAATTATAATGGAACTGGCTACCCTGATAAGTTAAAAGAAAAGGAGATTCCATTAGGAGCACGGGTTTTAAGGATTGTAGATATGTTTGATGCCTTAACAAATGATAGGATTTATAGAAAAGCAATGAATAAAAAGTCTGCCTTATTTCTAATGGTTAAAGAAAATCACTTATTTGATCCAGATTTATTTAGTATGTTTAAGGATTTTATAGATATTGCTATGGTCATATGAGGAAAAAAATAGGAAAAAGTAATATGATAAATTTAACTATAGTGTATAAATGTATCTAATCAGGCAAATAATAAAACACAAGTGTACACTTATATACTTATATACTCATATAATTATAAACATATATAATTATATACATGTATAATTATAAACATATATAATTATACATGTAAGGATATGCATATATTACAATCCGATTAATGCTATAGCTATAATATTTATTGCAGTATAAACTAGTGAAATATTAATATTTAGCGTTATTTTAATTGTCAAATAGGTTACCCCCTTTTTCTTTTAATGTTGAATTATAAGCTTTACGCTCTAAAATATAACTCCAATTGTCTTTATAACGGTAAAAATACAAGAAAAGAGGTTCAATATGAACGATTTAGAAAAAATACTAAATAATACTGGCAACATTAGCAATGCGATCGGCAATCTACTAAAAGAATCCACTTATAAGGATTATGATGATTTAAGTGGTTTAGACATTGATCGTAAAGATGAAGAGCAATTATTTCTTTTAGACGAATTAAGGGGTATTTTAGAAAAATTAGAAAATGTAAAGAGAGATATAGACTATTTAAACAGATCTATTATTTATACAGGATTCTTATATAAAAATAATAGGGGTAGGTATCAAGCAGGAAATAAGGAATTTACAAGTGGGAGTGGTATAGAAGTTTTGATTTATGATGAATTCTACGAAAATGATCGTTGGGTTATAACCAGTGTAGAACATAATGATGATTATTATTTAGTGGGTCATAGAAACGTACCAATGGATGGTCTCAAAGTTAGGATTAGAGAACTTCCTAGTATGTATAAATAAATGAAACGTGTATTAGAAAAAGAACTTTGCAGCTAAAGAAAATATAATAAAAATGTGTTAATGGGTGGTAAATTATGTGGAAAAAAAGGAGAATGAAAAGCAGGATGAAAATCAAAGAATTAATAACTGTTATAGTAGATGATGTAATTATATATAAAGTCAAGAATAAAGAGTTTGGGATGTTTGAAGACCTTTATAAGGGCAAAGTAAATAATATTCCAGAAAATATGTTAGAAATGAAAATTCGCTGTGTTGGAGCATCAAAAAAGGCAGTTGTAGATATACAAATAGAAGATTGAAATCATAAATACTAAAATATTATAAAACTAGGAGGTTAATTATATGACTGTTGCAGAATTAATTGAAGAGCTTCAACAATTAGATAAAGACAAAAATATATTTATTGGTGATACTGCTGGTGGTAATATGCACATTAAGCATATTAAAGACAATATAGGATTATCTTATACACTTAGCAGTAAAAGACCGAGGTTATTTTAAAATTTGAATACTATGTGTCGGAAGGAGAGGAGAATATATGATGGAAGCATTTCTAAAGTTTTATAATGAAATTAATTTTAAAAATGGTTTTGCATTATATATATATCATTCATCTATAGTAGATTGGTGTATTACCATAGGATATAAAGCAAGCCATCCTAAACATGGTGAAGAAATAATTAAAATACATAATTCTGATATGGAATTAGCTTTTGCGAAGGCACAAGTTGAGTTTAAGCAATGGTTATTAGAAAATAAAGGAGGATATTAGTTTCGCATTACAAGTATAATGTACACTAAATTATCTAGTGTACATTATACTTGTAATAAAAAGGAGATAAATATGAATTTTGTACAACCAATAAGAAATCCTGAAAAAATTGAGGAAATGAAAATCATTTTAATAAAAAATAATTATAGAGATTATTTTCTATTTTATTTTGGAATTAATACAGGATTAAGAATTTCAGACATTATTGATTTAAAGGTAAAAGATGTTTTGGGACGAGATCATATAACCCTTATAGAGAAAAAAACAAAAAATACAAAAAAAACAAAGAGGTTCTTAATCAATAATGATTTGAAATTTGAGATAAAAAAATATACACAAGGCATGAATGATAATGATTATTTGTTTCCTTCTCAAAAGGGAGGGCATATAAAAAGAGTTCGTGCCTATGAAATTTTAACAGAAGCAGCAGAAAAGGTAGGAATTACTGAAATAGGTACACATACATTAAGAAAAACTTTTGGATATCATTTTTATAAGCAATATAAAGACATAGCAATGCTGCAAATGATTTTTGGACATTCTTCAGCCAGTATAACACTTCGTTATATAGGGATAGAGCAGGATCAGATTGATGGAGTTTTAAAAGATTTTAGCTTGTGATACTATTTAAGTAAAATAAGGGAAGGAAGATATATTATGAGTTATTTATATAATGGAAATTTCTACGAGGTCAGTGATTCTAAAGATATGATTGTAGACTTATTAGAAGATATGGAAAGAGATCAAGTTATTAAATCAGAAGTTAATAATCTTGGCGGATGCGATATAGACCTTTATACCATTATTGCTAGCAATAAAATCTATTCATTAAGTAATGATATAGATTGGGAAGATTTTTTTGAAGAATTAATAAAGACAAATATATTGAAAGAAATATAGAATATCCAGAATAAAAAAACAATCTTATAACTAACATATAATAAACATGTATTTCACTTAAATCAGTAATATCTAGGATTATGAGCTGGTTTAGAGATACATGTTTTATTTTCTTAAATTTTAATAGTATTCGCCTATTTGAATTTAGTGGCCTTGGTAGCGTTTTGAAAATATCTATATTATTAATGTAGTACTTTAACTAAATAAAAGTTTATAATTATAAACTTTTATAATTGTATGTGCGGAATTAATGTAGCACTTTAACCACGTTTACACTTCTTGCTAGATCTAATGTCTTACTTTAATATGAATTATATAATTTTTTATTGAAATAGTTTTCAAATTAGTGTATTATATAATTATAAACTTATATAATTATATACGTTTTGAATTGTATACTTACGAAGGGGTGAATGATTAATGAAAGTAATTAGTATTTTTAATCAAAAAGGCGGCGTTGGAAAAACAACAACTGCAATTAACTTATCAGCGTCCTTAGCAGAAAGAGGTAAAAAGGTATTAGTAATAGATAACGATCCACAAGGAAATCTTACAACTGGATTCGGAATTGAAAATGAACATTTTCAAAAAAGTCTATACGATATTTACAAATATATGCTACCAATAGAAAATGTAATTATTGATTTGAAACAATTAGATTATAAAAATTTATATTTAGTACCATCTGATGTGAAATTAACAGCGGCAGAAGAAGTTCTTGCAGGGGAATACGGAAAAGAAACTCGATTAAAAACAGTTATAGATGAAAGCGATTTTTTAGCAGAAATAGATTATGTTATAATTGATTGTCCTCCAACTTTTAATATAATGAGTATTAACGCATTAATAGCATCTGATAGCGTTATCATCCCAATAGAACCTAATACATTTGCATTAAATGGGACAGTAAATTTAGTAAATACCATAAAAAAAATAAGAAAACAAATAAATAAAGATCTAAAAATTGATGGGGCTTTAATCACCATGTATGATAAGAGAATAAATAGCATAAAAACTCTTACTGAACAAATTAAAGAAGCATTTGGAAATAATACTTTCAATGTTTATATAAGAACAGATGCCCAAGTGAGAACTTCTCAAGATGAAGGGGTTACATTATTAAAATATAACAAAAAATCTAACGCTGCAAAAGACTATTTAAATTTAGCTGATGAATTACTTAAAAAAGATTAATCTAAACAATAATTAAGATAATTAAGAAGGAAGGGAGTGTATGATTTTAGTCTATTGACTATATCATGCAAAGTGATAGTAATGAAAAAAAATATAATGCAAGGCTTATTTGATGATTTTGATAATCAAAATGAAAATAACAATATTTCTAGTAAAAAAGATCAAGCAGTAGTAAAGGGTAAGAATGAAATAAAGAAAGAACAAAAAACACTAAAGTTATCGACACACTCTATTGAGCAACTATTGAACTTAGTTATTTATTATAGAAACCAAGGTGAAAAGCTTAATCAAAGCGAAATTGTAGATCTTGCTATAAATAACTTATATGAAAAAGAAATTGGCAAAGAAGATAATTAAAAAATTATATAATTATATACTTATATAAGTATATAATTATATATTGATCTTTTAATTATTAAAAAGATACTTAACCTTCTTTAATAAACAAGATTTATATTAACTTCAGCGTAAAATATCTGTAATCAGGTAGAAAAATGCATATAATCTTATAATTATATACCGTTATAAGTTTATAATTATAAAATATCCACGGGTTAAGAAAATTATATTATCTAGACACTACATAAAAAATTGTAGTATAATGTTGATGATTTAAAAAATATTTATAAGCAGGTAAATAAAAAAAGCACTATTACTTCTAAAGAGTTTGGGTGTTACCAGCACCTTATTATAAACTCTTTTCGCCCAACTCTCACACTGGGATGAAGAACAGCACTTTCTTAAAAAATACATAAGATAGCCTTTTAATTTATATCTTTTATAATTGTATTATATCATACAATTATATGTGATTTCAATACGGAAAATGTTGTAATTATCAATTTTAAAGATGAGAGTCTATGGGAACATAGACTTTTTTTATTATCCTGATTACCAACGAGGAGATGCTATTATGAATTTTAGGGACATTTTAGAAGCTAAAGGGGTAAAGGCTAGGGGATATGGAATAATCCCTAAATTGGCCATGCTAGATCGTGAATTAACCATCGAAGCTAAAGCTATCTATAGTTATTTTTGTAGTTATGCAGGAGCTGGCACTACTGCTTTTCCAAGTCGAGATAAAATCTGTGACGATTTAGGAATTAGTGTGAAGCGATATTATAAACATTTTAGTTTGCTTAAGCAATTAGGATATGTAGAAGTCAGGCAAGTTAAAAAAGAAAACAATAAATTTTCTTATAATATTTATAATTTAATTGAGAATCCAAAAAAAATTGAAGTAAAAGCGAATGAAGAAAATCCTGAGAAAGAATCAGATCTAGGAGAAGAAAATAAACCGTGTGGCCATTTTGACTACACGGAGGAAAAGAAAGAAAATCCGTGTGGTCGTTTTGACTACACGGAGGAAAAAGAAGAAAATCCGTGTGGTCGTTTTGAGCATACGCAAATTAGGCATACGCAAAATGACCATACTATAAGTAACAGTTCTTCTTTTATAAGTAACAATGTTTTATATAATCATCAGTCTTCTTTAGGTACTTTAGACAAACCTAAACAGACTGATATAGAAGATCTATTAGAAAAAATTTATAGAAAAATTGAAATAGAAGATCTTAAGAAAGCTTATCCTAACGATACTGAATTTTTAGAAGAGATTGTTTTTAATATAATGGACATGTATCTTAGTAGCTCGATAACAATACAGGGGGAACGAAAACCTCAATCACTTATTCAAGCAGCTATAAGTAGGCTTACATATTTTCATGTTGAAACATTAATAAATAAATATAAGCAAATATCTACCAGTACTCAGATCACTAATTATAAAGCCTACATACAGACGATGATATATAATAGCATTTTTGAAAATAATTTAGACTCTATTAATACTGTGGGATCTTTAGTTTAATTCTTTGTTTAATAAAATAACTATTAATGTTAAAGATTGTATCTGATTAAATAAACAAAATCATCAATGAAAGTCAAGTAAGAACAATAAAAGAAAAAATATTATTAAGTAGTTAGATTGAATAATCAATGTTATTATGATAGAGTTTTTTTATATAAATATTTATATAAAGGAGTGAACTTACTATGTTAAATAAAAAAACGTTTACTATACTCTTATTATTAATACTTACATTTCTACTTATTGGATGTTCAAAGAGAAGTGCAGGAGTATTAGAAACTGGAAAAACTTATTTTCCAGCAAAGGTTACTACTAACGAAATTACTAAGGGACTTACAACTAAAGAAATTATTGAAGTCGAGGATGAACAAACATGGATTATAAAAGATAAATCTAAGGATGATACAAACTATATAGTTGCAAAAGTTTCAGATACTGGAGAAAAAATTGGAGATTATAATCTTTTTACACTCACAGCAGAAGAAATTTATGGAGATATAGATGATTCTTTCGCTCCCAGGGAAGGGGAAAGTTATGTTATCACAGAAGATGAAGAAAAAATATATTTTACACCTGTCAATTATGATGAATATGTAAAAGCACTAGAGAATGGAGAAGATTTTTCAAAAACTAAAGATACAGAAATAAATTTAAAAATAAAAGATCATGTAAAATATCAGTTTGAAAAATAATAGATAAATATTTATCAAGTGTACAATAAATATGTATTGAATGTTTGATAAAAGTGTGCGATAATTATATTAATACAAGGAAAGAGTGAATGTATAAAAAACGCCAATTTTTTATACATTCGTAACATTAACAAGGACCTGTTGATGCTACTTTAGCTCTCTCTTTGGTTACAAAAGTAACCACTTATCATTATATAAAAAAGAAACTTTTTTGTAAAATAGAATATACAATAACTATTTTTTTTTACAAAGAAACAAAGTTTCATTTTTTATATATGTGGGGATTTTGTCGCTTAAGAGATAGGTAGTAGCTTTAAGGCTACTACCTTTTTATTTTGAACAAGATTATTTTTCAAAGGAGGAACCATATTGGAACAAGCATTTACAAAATCATTAAAGAAAGACAGAACCTATGCTGGTTGGTCAGAGTATGACGTTAAAGAAAAATGTTGGCAGGTACTAACATTAAGTGGAGAGATTTATGTAAAAATAGATTTTAGTGGAGATTTTATACATATAGGAACAAAAAAGGTAGTACAACTTAATAAGTTATTTAGATATATTCGTAATTGCACAGACAGCGAAGGATATATTATAGCGAAACGAAAGCGTATTGATTCACCATTATATCCCACAAAAAACAGTAAAAAAGTAAGAATGCCTATTTAATAAAATAAAGTGTATATATTTTTAATATGCAAATAGTTTTTTGAAATATTTGCAAAGCATATTTTGGTTATTTGAAAATCGAATATAGTGACGTACTGCATCTGTATCCTTCGCAGATGTTACCTGGATGGTAACCAGGAGTATAGGGTAAAAAAGACAATAGAAGGTGTCTTTACTAAGTACAAAACATAATATTAAAATTATGTTTTAGGTTGCTGATACAAGCCAGAAATCAGTCTCATTTAAGAGCCTTTGCCATGACCAATAAAACAGAAACCACTGTTTGAAACTATTGATGAAGCAAAGGGAGTTTTGCCAAGATCCATTATATAAAATGGGGAGCATACTCTTAATAAGGTGGCAACTCAAGGCCTGAACGTTGCATAAACAAAGACATAAACTTGTAAAATAATTATAATTGTTTGCATGTTAAAGATATATACAATAAAAAAATTATTGAAAAAAATGTAGATAAAAATCCTTTTCTTAGGCTTCAGCGGGCAGAGGAAAATCTATTAAGGATGATAAATTAAAAATATGAAAAGAGGTAATAATATGGAGTTTAAAGAAAATTGGTTTTCAAATATCCAGTTTTATGTTGTAAGCCAGGAAGATATATATCATCTAAAAACAAAGGAGTACAAAAATGTGGTATTGTAAGATTGAAATGTTATCGAATAAAGAGAGAGCTATCATTTTTCGTACTGAAGAAGAAGCTGTTCAATTTTACAATGATGTTTTAAAAAGCTTCGTATTTGACAATGATAAAACTATGGGAATAAGGTTTTTAAAAGATCCTTGCAATGGCACATTAATTAATTTGAGCAATGTTGAGACTATATCAAAGCCTGAAAAATATATAGAAGATAATGTGGAAGTGATCAATCATTAAATTTAAATTGATCACTTTTTTTATTGCTTAATTTTCTAAAAGAGGTGAGAAGTTGTGTGTTCGTTTGATTTTGATCAATTATTTCAAAGGCTTAGATTTCAGAAGTCATATGAAATTAGATCACGAAAAAATATTAGACAAAAAATGAAGGATTATACAATAAGAGAGACTATAAATATGAGAAAAAAGATTGTTTTATTAAGGCGTGAAAAAATTTTATAAAAAGGTATAACAAAAGCACAAAAGATAGGAGGTAAAATAGGTTTGGTTAGTTTTAAAAAGAAGAATATATTTTGTTTATGCCTGGTTGTTTTGTTCCTTATAAGTGGAAAAGTTGAAGCAAATATTTTGAATTTGCCGAAGCTAAGTGTTGTAAGTGATGGTGGGGTAACAATTGGGCCTGAGTATACGTTTGTGCCACGTGTTAATAGTAATACGGAGATACAACCTTTTGGCGGGACTGGTTGGAGAAGAATTAGTTGGAATCAAAATGGAGGTAATTCGCATAATAACCGCATGTTTAGAGCACTTGATGTTTCTACAAATAATTCATGGAAGGGTAATATTGGGGTCAGATATACAAATGTGGGTAATTACAATGGACAATCATTAGATTTAAAAATCACAGTAAATGATTGGGCACCACGTACTGTTGGTAGTAGTAAACCACAACATATTTCTTTTGAAGAAAAAAATATTGCAATTTCAACACAAGGTTATTTATGGTGCGATTTTACATGGGAGTATGTCCGTTCTGGTACCAATACCCCTGTCAATGTATCAGGGTATTATACCTTTTCAGATATTGATTTAGCACAAGGGGTTCATTTTCCATCTTCTACAGTTAGTAAGGTCGATCGATTCATCATTCACGATAGAAACAACCGTTTAAGTTATAAAAATGTTAGTGGGGCTTATGAAGTTTACGATGGAAAATCCACTGTGAGTTCGGGTGGGGTTGTTACTGGAACTGATTATTCAGATAATCAATATATACATGAACAGGCTTTTACATTTTTATACAGTAATGAATCGTCATTGAGATTTAGATGGATATCCCCAAGTCGATGGAACAATCTTAAGGGAAACTATGATAATTCAGCTATGGGTGAATATTTCTTCTATGTTATAGATAAACCTGGACAAACAGTTACCCCAGCTCCAACTAAAGAAGTTAGTCATACTAACAACTTCAATATAAATCAAAAGTTAAAACATACTGTTATTCATGAAGTCCCACAAGAAGATCCTAGATTTTACTATAGCAACTATTTGATTGAAGATACACTAGATCCAGTGCTAACTAATCCAAAAGTATCTATATTAAATCAAGTAAATGAAAATGTAACGAATTTATTTAACACTTCAATATCTGGTAATAAAGTAATGATATCAGCATCAGCAGCGACTCTAAATTTAGAAAGTTTTTATGGAGAGCGTTATCATATTGTAATTGAAAGTAGTGTTGATAGAAGTAAATTAGAACAAAATATTGGCAATCAATCAGAATATAACATTAAAAATAAAGCAACTTTAATAGCCAATAACAAAACATATTCTACTAATGAAGTTGTAACACAAATATCCAAAAGAACAATTACTATTAATCATATTGATAATGATACAAACAAAATGATTAAATCAGAAACACATGTAGTATTTGATGGTGATAGTTATGATATTTCTCCAAGTACAGACTTAAAGCGAGGAAATTATAATTATAAGCCAATCAATACAAGTGCTCAAAGGGGAACAATCAATGGAAAAAATGTAACTTTAGATTTCTATTATACAGTTCCTAAAATGACAGTTGGTATTAATAAAATCCAAATATATACAGATAAGGTGACATTAAACCCTTTAGATGGATTGCCTACAAACATATATTTAAAAAAGGAATTAGTAACGGGTTCTAAATTAGAAGATTTTGATGGTGGAAAAGTTAAGGTGGTAATAACAGATAAAAACAAAACTAAACAAGTATATTCAAAAATATTTAACATTAATGATTTAGGTGATAAACTTCAACTAAAGCTACCAACAAATTATCTATCTAAAGATGAAAAAGCACAATATAGTATCGATCTAATCATAGATAATAACGGTACTAAAAATTATGAATTGATTTCAGAAACTCCAAATATTGAAACATATGGGCATACATCATCAGAAAAAGTATTATCTAATTTAGAAGATGGATCCATACATTATACTGGAGTTATTATGACAGAAAAAGAAATAGATAAAGATGTAGTAGAATACAAAGAAACATTATTACTTGGTGTATCAAATGTATCTAAACAAAAAACAGGATATGGATTTGAAGTAAAGTTATCTACAGTCTATTCAAATGATCTAAAGAAAATATCAGAAATTAATGCTAATCTTTTAGTAGACGATAATTTAGTAGATTCATATCTCCAATACTCATCTACTGATGGTATGGCAATAATACCTATGGATATAACACAACAAACACCTAGCTCTGACGGAAAATCTATTTCAAAAGAATTTAAACTTCCACATGTAAATATAGAGAAAAATACAGGAAATTTATTTACTGATCAGCAAGTCTCAAATAATGATAACAGAATAAACTATGAGATATTAGATGGTGGAAGAAAATTTTATATTCCTATATGGGCCGATTTAGGAGATTATGATTATAAACTAAAATCCAATGAATCTATAGGAGTACATGAAGTAACATTCGACATTAAAAATAATATAAATGTTTATGCATACATGTATGGACATATTGGATCAGGAACGATCAAAGAAGATGAAATACTAATTACACCAGTTGATCCACAAAATCCATTCCCAAATGGGCTACCTAATGGGTGGACTAATGAAGATGTGGAGTGGTTAAAAAAATAAGATAATAAGGAAAAAAGAGTAAAAGGAATACAATTTTCTTTTACTCTTTTTTCTTTATAAATAAACAATAAAAGAAAGGAGAGTAATAAAAGTTGTTTACCTAATTTAAATGAAAGGCGGTAGCGAAAATGATCATCCTATCCTATGATAGGGCGAGAAGATCACTATTAATGATGTCGCTTTATTTAGTCGGAGTTTCGCTTGTCATTAAAGGATTGGGATATTTTTTAGAATTAAATTTTCTATCTATTTTTCAGTCCTTACTAGATGGTACTAAATTTAGTTTAAAAGTACCAAAGTTTAATATGGATTCATTTAGTTTTAGCTTATTAATAAATGCAATTGAAGGAAAAATACAGGAAATTTTACAGACTGTAATTCCTACAGCAAGTATGCTTTTAGGTTCAATAGAATCTACAGGTAGTATTGTAATAAAAAAACCTAAAATTGTTAATTTGTTTATTAAAGCGTAAAGCGAATAGTAAAAAAAGGAGGATAAAATGTTAGATCAAAATACTGATAGGTCATGGTGGATGATAGGTGCTGTTATTATTGGAGCGTTAATTATAGGATTAGCAAAAATAGCTTTTCCAGAAGTGTTTCAGTTAGTCATAACATTCTTTAAGAATATGATTCCTACTACATTAGGATAAAAGAGATATACATTTTATAAAAAAGTGAGAATAGGTGTGATTTCTCGCTTTTTTATATTTTTAGTATCAAAGGATGGTGTGAAAAATTGATAAAGAATGAAGTTTTAAAAGATAAAAACAAAATTAAAGCACAGGTAAATGCCTTAGAACGGAGAATTGAGCGTGAAAATAAAAGGTATAAAGAGATACATCTTAAAGCATTAAATGCCCTTAAAATTGCTTTAAAAAGTAACTTTGAAAATGATTTGAGTTAGATGTAAAAGAATATAAAAGGAGTGATTAAAAAATGTTAGATCAAAATACTGATAGGTCATGGTGGATGATAGGTGCTGTTATTATTGGAGCTTTGATTATAGGGTTAGCAAAAGTGGCCTTTCCACAAGTATTTCAATTAGTTATAACATTCTTTAAAAATATGATTCCTACCGCATTAGGATAATAAAGATTAATTCTATTACCAAGAGAGGAGTTTAAAATGCTTAAGGATTATCCACGTCTTGTTGGATTAATGATTTTAGGTGTTACCCTAATTGTATTTACTGGGGTATATTATCAAGCAAATTATAAGCAGGATTCACTTAATCTAACTCTTACAGAAACAGTTAGAGTAAGTGCTATTGCTAATGCTGATAATAGTTCACGATTAAACGAAGGTGAATTCTTTATAAATAAAGAAAGTTTTGAAGAATATCTTAAAGATAGAATTAAAAAAAATAGCAACGTAAATCTTAGTAATGATGTCAATTATAAATTTGAATATCTAGATAATGAAAATGGTTCTACAAAAGCTATAAGAGTCATTGTAAGAAATAATGATGTAGATTACCAGGCAACTGCTATTGTAGATATATCAAATTTATAGAAAGAAAAAGGAGACAAATTGAATGGTGTTAAAGAAAAAAAATATATTGCCCCAAAAAGGACTTATTGATTCAAAGGTTTTAGAAAGTATCCAAGATTCATTAATACAATCTCATGCTGAATTAATTGTAAAAGGGCTTTTAGATCCAAAGGCAAGGCAAGAATTAAAGTATTATGTTGCAAAAGATCACGGTTACGCAGTAAAAGGAAATGAAGAAATAGTAGAGTATATTGTCCAAGAAACAGTAGGAACTGGTGTAATTGAAGAAATAATTAAAGATGAAACAGTTACTGATATTGGTTACAATGGAACAGATCTAATTATCGAAAGTAATGATATTAAGAAGAAATACACAGGGGATATTGAAATTACGGATGATTACATTGTGAGAATTATTCAAAAGTTCGCTAATGCCGTAGGTAAGGATTTTACTCCAAAACAACCGATTTTAGACGCTGTATTTGAAAATATAAGAGTTAATGCTGTAAATAAATCTATTAGCCCTTACGGAACAACAATGAGTCTTCGTATATCTAGACCAAAATTAGTTTTAAATGAAAAAACTTTTAATACGTTTGCCCCTGGTTTTATGTATGATTTTTTCAAGGCTGTCGTTCAAGCAAAATCAAATATAGTAATTGGGGGAGAGACTGGTACTGGAAAAACAGAATTACAAAAGTTATTAATTTCATTTATTCCCTTTGAACAGAAAATTACGATGATAGAAGATGTTCAAGAGTCTCATATAAAAGAAATGTTTCCAGAAAAAGATATTATAAGTTGGGTAACAAGTGGCGGGGTTACTTATACAAATTTAATTGCAGCTGCACTAAGAAATAACCCTAGATGGATAATGATCTCTGAAACCCGTGGAGAGGAAGCGTACGAAATGATTCAAGCTGTATTATCAGGCCATAAGATTATTACTACTGTTCATTCAATAAATGCTCGTGCAATACCTAAAAGACTTATAAATATGGCTAAAATCGGATATTCTGTATCCGAAGATTCTTTACAAGAAGATATTAGACGTAATTTTGATTTTGGTGTTCAAATTAAAAGAATAAACTATGAAGGTAAGGTTATTAGATATCTATCCGAGGTTGTGGAATTTAATGAGAAAAAAGATAATACAGTTTTTGAACAAAGATTTATAGATGGAACCTTTTATTATAAAGTAGGTGATTTATCTGATGAATATAAAGATAGATTCCTTGAATCAGGAGCGTGTATAACATTACCAAGTGGAAAAGAATTTACAAAATCTTTAAAGTAATTAAAGATCACTACACGTATAAAGGGGGGGATATAGATTGAAGGTTGTGTCTAGTAAGGGTGTAAAATCCTTAAACACAAGAAAGAAAAATATAATAAATGTTGATGAATTAAATGCCTATAAAGTCGCATATGGAAAACCATTAAAAGCAAGAGATTATTTATATTATGTAGGAATGCCCTCTCTTATATTCGGTGGTTTTTCTTTTATTTTGCTTTATTACTGGTGGTTTTCTTTGATTATGATAGTAGCAGGATCAATCTATGGTTTTAAGTTTTTTTTACCTAAAAGTATAGAGAAACATTATGAAATGCAGTCTTTTTCGGAAAGAAATAAATTTATAAATAACATGACACAGGTGTTGACAGATGAAAGTAAAACCGTTATTAGAGCTTTATCTACAGTTAATTCTAGAGCAGAAGGAGAATTACGAAAAGACTTAACAGTACTTCAAGCACGTTTACAAGGTGCTGATAATCATCAAATACAATTAGCTTTTAAGAGTTTGGCAGATAAATACGAAGATGATATTATCTTCGTTCAATATTTAGAACAACTTGAAACTGCTATGTTAGAAGGTCGGGCGAATATAGATACCCTTAAAGATGTGAAGTCTTATCATAATGATATGAAAAAGAAGAAAAATGAGTATGAATTTAAAAAACAAGGACATTTAAAAGATATGAAAATGCTTTGTGGAGTAGTTGTGGTCTTTATCCTTGCTATTTCATTCTCCTTTGGATTTAGCATATATGTAAATGATTTCGCTCACCATCCCATAGGATGGGTTACTTGTGGGATTTATATAAGCTTAATGGCTCATTTCTTTAAGAAGTTTTCCACCTATTTATTTGATGAATCGATATTGGAGGTGGAAGTTTGAGAGTAGTTAAAAGCACGACAAAAAAAAGCAAATTTATACGTGCTATTGCTGAAAAAGATTTATATCCTATGCTAAAAGAAATGGGCGATTCTGAAAAAAGAATAGACCAATTTCAAAGACAAAGGATAACTCAATCCATTTCAATAGGAATAATATTCCTTTTGTTTGGATTGATACTATCTAGATGGTTTTATTTGGGTTCGATATTCTTACCATTAATTGTTTATAAAATGAAATATAGAAATATCAGTTCAAAATATGCGACATGGAAGTTTCAAAGGCATTTACAGTTTTCAAAATTCACAAGATTACTCATTCCGTACTTAAAACAAACAAGGGGACAAACTTCTCTTTATAGTATCTTTAATAAGATTTTACAGCGTATGGAAAATAAACAGGATAAGGACTTACTGTATACATTAATGACTGAAATGTCTAATAAACCAAACGATATTGAGCCCTTTATTGATTATGCAAATAAATCTAGTGGAACAGATATGTCAGTGCTTTTCATGTCTACAATTTTTGATTTTCAACAAAGTTCTTTTGACATATCGGTAATCAATGAATTAGGCAAAATTGCAAGCGAAGAACTAATTAATGGAATTGATGAAATTATCAATTTTAAATTAAAAAGATTTGTTTTTTTCCCAACAAAGATTGTAATGTCATCTTTCGTTATTGTTGCAGGATTTGCAGTTGCTATATTAGTAGCTAATTTATCAACTATACAGTTTTAGGAGGGATGTGATCTAAGTGCAAGAAGCTACTATTATGGAAATAGTAAAGTGGTTTATTGGTCTTCTGCTTTTGGCAATGCTATTAGCAGCAGCTATCTTCTTTATAGAGGTAGGAGGGGTAAATCCTTTTAAACAACAAGTAAACTATCAAATAGAAAGAAACGGAGGACTTACCGAAAATGCTATAACAAATATTAATACATACTCAGAAAATTACTATGATGGAAGATTTTCAGTAGAAAGTGATAAGTTAAATCAAAAGGTCGAATATGGTGAAATAGTGGATTACACTGTAAAAGGAGTTTTTGAAATTAAAATCTTTCCAGCACCTGACGTTAAACTGTCTTTTAAAGGTACTGGTGTTTCCCAGGTTCGTTAATAATTGGGAGGAAATTATGCTAGAGAACAATGTTTACCGTATGATAATGCTTATAGGAGCCATTATTATTATAGCAATTTTGATCAATTTATTAACTAATAATTATGGAGAGATGCAGGCAGTAATTCAACGGTTTTTTGCTTTAAAATTACAGAAATATTAGGAGGGGCTATATAAAATGGCAGTTAAAAAAAAATCAAATCAATTACAAATGACTGTAGAAAAAATTCTTAAAAAGAAGGGCGTTGATTATAGAGAATGGGAAAAAGATATAATCAATCAAAGAAAACTAGAGATTATGGCAGGGGAAGATAAAGAATGGACAAAAAAAACTATAGAAGAAGAGTCTATGAATTTAATTATGGATGAAGTTATACATAGTGGGATTACAAGCGATATTGTTTCAAAAAGTAATATGTGAAAAAAGTAATATATATTATTAAAGAAAGAAGGATATGAGAAATATGAAATTAATTGGAGAGGTAACTCAAAACTTAGTATATAATGATTTCTTTTCAAACGTCAAAACAGCAATAGCATCCTTTACTAGCAGTGTACAAGGAATTGCATTAACAGTTATTATTGCTTGTATTGTTATTACTGGCTTGATGTTCGTTTTTGGAGAAGGACCTTCTCGTACAGCTAAAAAATGGTTAATGTATATTATCATTGGTGCTGTACTTATATTTGGTGCATCTACATTAGGAACGACAATTCGAGATGTATCAGGGTTTTAATGAGAATAAAAACTAAATATTGGATTATAAAAGGAGATCTTAATCAATCTCCTTGTTTTTATTTATGTGAGATAGAAAGGGGTCGCATATATGTTTAAAGTTACGTTTAGTGACGTGGATAAAAAAATATTAAAATTAGTTAAAGCATTAAAATCAAAAAAAGGACATTCGCTTTATGAAGCAAAAGATTTAGTAAAAAAGATATTTGAACATGTTGCAGCTGTTGACGGAAGAACTAAATTAACTATCACTTTGAGTGACTTAGATAATGAGTTAAACTATGTCTTTGAAAATATCATTATTAATGATTCAAAAGAACCTAATTTATTAGAAATTTTTGAAAATGAGATTATAGCTTCTGGTCATGAAAATGCACGAAAAATTATTACTGAAATTCAAAAAGATTATCAGAATGAGTTAAGTAATGGAGCTATTAGTAATAAAGGGCCTAATAAGAATCATAAAAAACCTAAATTATTCAAAGGTTTAAAGAGGAAAAAAGAGAGTCAAAAAGATTGGGAAGAAACTCAATCTGAGATAGAAGAGGATTTTGGTGACTTAACAGTTGAAACCTCCTTATCTGATAATTATCAACCCAATATACAAGATACAGGGTATTCTACTATGGAGAATAGTGAGATTCAAGAATCTTTGATAGATGATTTTAAAGAAATTAACGATAAAGAAGATGATTTCTTTAAAAGAGAAGTACCTTTGGACGAAATTTTAGACAATGAAATAAAAGAAGATAGTTTTTATACTGTAGATTCTGAATCCAGGGAAGATATAATTACAGAAGTTGAAGAAATTAAGATTAATGATAGTTTTGATGATTTGTCAGAACATTATGGAGATCATGAATTAGAACAGCAAGAAGTTTTTCAAAAAAGGAATGACAGGATTACTTTTCCCGTGTACGATAGTTATTTAAATTTATCACAGGTTGAAAATTCAATTAAAAGACATAAAAAGCGTTTTGAAAAAGAGAACTTAGTTAAGTTCTTAGGTTTAAATGCTGTAACCGAAAATGAGATAATAACAGAATTAGATAATATAAAGTTAAACTATGCATTGAATGCATTGGATGATACGCAATTTATATTATTAAAAGATTTGTTTTTTAATGAAATAGAAGATAAAAGAGATCAAACGCAAACTCAGTTAGCAGGTATATATGATCAGGCTATGAATTATGACTATGAAGGGGTAGCAAAAGAAAAATTAGAAGAGGAATATCAAAGCCTGGTAAGTGAAACAGAACGTATTTATTATGAGTATGTAGATCAACAGGAACAGGAATATAATTTAAAGCTTGAAAAGTTTATACATGAGCAAGAAAAGGCCTTGGAGGAGTTTAAAAAACAACAAGCTTTAGATAAAGGAATCTATACAAAAGAATTAGATAGTAAAAAGTCTGCTAGGATTGAATTATATTATGAAGATAAGCAAAAAGAATTAGATAGTAAAAAAGAAAAGCTTTTAGATGATGAAATGTTTGAGTTGAAAAATCAATATATTAATCAGTTAACAGAATGTAAACGTGTGTCTATACGTAGCCTAGAAATTCAATTAGATAATATAATGGATGAAGTATGGACTAAAACAGAGGAAGCGTTAATTCTATTAAAGAATAATATAGAAAAAAACATTCCTTTTTGGAAACAGGATATTATAGAACGACAAGAAATTGAAGATAAGGCAAGGGAAGAACAAAGAAGGCAAGAAGAACTTAGGCTTGAAAAAGAACGTATTGAGCTGCAAAGAAGGCAACTAGAATTAAGATTTGTTAAGAAGGAAGAAGATAAAAGTGAAACAGATGATTTAATACAAAAGAAATTTTCAGAGTATGAAGAAAAATTAAATAGTTTACTGATGATACAAAAAGAAGGTCTTTCTTATGGAAATGTAATAAATCATAATCAAAATCAAAGTAAAGAATCCAATATAAGTAAGAATATTTTAAATAAAATTATGTTACCAGCGTTAGTTATCGTTATTATGGTGTTTGGTACAGGAATGTTCTTAGGAAAGAGTTTTAATGATAATTCTCAAACATCACAACAAGCACAATATGGAAATTTAGAAGAAAATATTAAAACAATAGAAGAAATATTAAAGATTAAAGGCTCTGAACAAACGAATCAAGCAGATGATCTTGATTCTCTTTTAAAGAATAAAAATTATGAAAAAGCCATGTCTCTTTACAAAGACTCTGAGAGCTTAGAAAAGATAGAAGAAGCTCTTTTTCAAAACGATGATTTGGCAATGCTTATTATTTTTAATAAGACGAGCGAAACAACCTTCGGCAAATTAGATGAAGCTCTTTTATCTAGAGAAGGAAAAAAGGCAAAGGAGATTTACGAAAAAATGTCAGATGAAGAAAAGAAAGAATTATCTAATGATAGAAAATCTGATTTAGCCTTATTATTTTATCAAAAAGGAGAGAAAGATTTAGCTAGTACGTTATTAGAAAATTAAAATTTAGAAACTTTGTTTCAAATGAATAAAAAGGTGTGAATTGATTTGTTCAAAAGGTTAAAGAAATATAAAAAGGCAGAATATTTGTCTCATTCATACAATTATCAGGTTGAAGGTGAAGATCTTCCTAAAGAAGAAAGAAAGGTAAATAAAAAACCATTGTTGATATCTATTTCAGCAATGGTTTTTATTTTAGCAACGATTAATTTTTTAGTTGTAGGTTATAAAGACGTAGCAGTTCGCATAGGACAATTAGAATCTCCTTCATTATTTGATATCTTTGATCTTGATTTGAGTAAGTCCTTTCGTTTAATAAATATTATTACTCCTGCATTTAGTCTTAAATCTTATTTAGTATTAATATGTATCATTTCTTTCTTTGGAATGCTTATTTATTCTAAATTAAATTATAAATCTGAAACAGAGATTATTTATGGCCAAAAGGGAGATTCACGTTTCACAACGATTGAAGAAATAAAAGAACAGTATCCTGCTATTCCAGAAAAAGAAAAAAAATTTGACGGTATAGGCGGGATTCCGATATCTCATTACAAAGATAAATATTACATCGATACAGATACAGTAAATTCCTGTATTTTAGGGGTATCACGCTCAGGAAAAGGTGAAGTTATTATCACTCCTATGATTGATATTTTAAGTAGAGCAGAAATTCAATCTAGCATGGTACTAAATGACCCAAAGGGAGAGCTTTTTGCAGCATCGAAAGATACTTTAGAAAAACGTGGGTATGATGTACATGTTCTTAACTTACAGGATCCACTGCAATCAATGTCTTACAATCCATTGCAATCTGTTATAGATGCTTGGATGCAAGGAAATGAGCAGGATGCTGCTAAAAGAGCGAATTCTATTACCTATACTCTTTATAACGATCCAAATGCAGGGGAAAATGCTTTTTTTAATGATGGAGCACAAAATGCTGTAACAGCAATCATTTTAGCTTTAGTTGAATATTGCGTAAAAAATAATTGTTCGGAAAAAATAACAATGTATAATGTTGCTGAAATGTTAAATGAATTAGGTACATTGTATTATAAAGAAGATCCAGATGATCCTTTTAGTGAAAAGAATGCATTAGATGAATTCTTTACTCATTTACCGCAGGGTCATGTTGCAAAAAAACGATATGGTTCAACATCTTTTGCAGGTGAAAAAACAAGAGGATCTATTCTATCTACAGCAAATCAAGGGTTACAGCCCTTTGTTGATCCACTGTTTGCGAAAATGACATCTAAAAATTCTATAGATTTAAAACAAATAGGATTTTCAAAAAACTTAATGGGCCAACTAGATGATTCGTTAATGAATAAAAGAATTCGTATAAGCTTTCATAAAAATAATAGCGAATTTACACTTATTGGATCTTATAGAGTGAAGGTAAAAGAAAACGGTAGGTATAATCTTAATTTTAGTGAAAATCTTCAAACAGGGGATTTGATTTTAATTAAATATGAAGACAAAAATATAAAATATAAGATTATTTATGAAATTCAGTTTGAAGTGGAAATAGATAAAAAAGGAAACATCATTTATCAAAAGAAAGAAGGACATGAACATATCCCAGAATATAAAAGGCAAGTAAGATTAAAACAACGTGTAAATACTTTTCCAATAGTACAGAAAGAATTACAAATGAATTATTCAGATAAGCCAACAGCTTTATTTATGATCATTCCAGACTATGATTCATCTAATCATACATTAGCATCTATTTTTATTAAGCAGCTCTACACAGAACTTTCTCAAAATTGTGCAGAAACAAAGGGAAAGAAGTGTTTTACACGAGTCCAAATTATCCTAGATGAATTCGGAAATATGCCACCAATAGACGATATGGATCAAGTAATGACAGTTTGCCTAGGGAGAAATATCATTTTTAATTTAGTTGTTCAATCCTATTCTCAAATAAAAAGAAAATATGGAGAAGGGGCAGAAACAATTAAAGAAAATTGTCAGAATCATATTTATATTTTATCAACAAATGATGAAACCATCGAGGAACTATCTAAAAAAGCAGGGCATAAAACAATTATTGGAAAGTCAAGTAATGAATCCCATTTAGATATGGATAATAAAGTTACTAAAAGTGCTGATCAAGAACGAATTATTACATTTGATAGACTTTCTCAACTTATCGAGGGAGAAACATTAGTTATTCGATCGTTACATAGACAAGATAATGAACGCAAAAAAATACGTCCATATCCTATTTTTAATACGAAAGAAACGAACATGCCTTATCGTTGGCAGTTTTTATCGAATTGGTTGGATACTTCTAAAGATCTAAATGATATTGATATTAAATCAGAACATTCAAATTTAAACTTAAAAGATTTAGATGTGGACTTTTCAGACTTTATTACAGATGCAGAAGCTAAGAAAAAATATATTTCAAGGATACAAGATACAGAAGTCGAAAATAAATCGAAAAAAGAGGTGATAACTCATTCAACAATAGAACTTAAAATAGAACAACTTTCTGCTTTATTACATAATACACAAGAATCTGAAAACAATGTATCTTTAATAAAAAAGATTATTCAAATATATCGAGAAAATAAATACTTACCTACTAAAGAAAAACTGGAGCTAGTAGAAGAAAGACTTAATGATCCACTTATAATCTCAAAAATTAGGGAGTTAATAGAAATACAGGAAAATTGATTTTTTTAGTGAAAGGAGTTTGCAATGAATAAAAGAAAAAAGAAGCTGATATTTACAGCTACTGTTATTATTAGTGGATTCTTATTAATATGGTTTAGTCCATTAAATGTACAAGCCAGTATTTTTGATAATATTTTTGGTGATGATACTGAAGAAATTGTAGCATTTTTACAAAGTCATTCAGATTGGTTACAGAATTCCTCTTTTCTTAACATAATAGGGCATCAACTAGCATGGGCATTTATAAAACTAGCTTATGTTGTTGTTTCATTTTTAGAAAGTTTAATCCCTGAATCTTTAAGCTTATTGAGCTTTTTAGATGATGCAGGTATGCAAGGGATTCTTAAAGCAGTTATTAATGATTTGGTAGTTGTTTTGATGATTTTAGTACTAGTTTATCTAGGATTTAAAACTGTTGTTGCAAAGAATCCACCGAACTTTAAGTCTATAGGTGTAAATATTTTTATTTCTGCTTTTCTAATCTTAGGTATGCCTACATTAATGAACACTATGCAGGACATATCTTTAGAGTTTTACGATGCAACACAAACAGGAATGAATAATGAGCAAGTCTCTAGTCTGGCTTGGGGATTGATTCAAGATAATACAGTTGATTTATTGTATGTTTCATCTAGGGGATTTTCTATTTTAGATGATTCT
>NZ_QNRX01000018.1 GCF_003317055.1 Alkalibaculum bacchi | reverse complement strand
AAACAACCTAAAATGCTGTGCATAACACTTTATTTTTAGGTGAAAGTATTATGTTGCAATGGATTTATGCCATTTATGATGTGCGAAGTTTGAGTTATTTTTTAATATATTCTATAATTTCTTTGAGAGGGCTAAGTTATCCCTCCTTATATTCTCAAATATCTCTGGTGTTAAATATCATGTAAAATATGTATATTATACAATTTCTTCATTATTATATGCAGTATTTTCCATTTATTTCTCCTGAAAAATTGCTTTTTTATTATTTTAGTGATGATATCTTAAATTAATTTACATTAAAAAGCTTCTGTGACAATACAAATCACAGAAGCTTTTTATTACAATTATTCTATTCTCTAAAACATATTATTTGCGATAGCATATCCTTGATGAACTGCTTCCATTATTTTACCTGGATGATCTGCATCACCAATTACATAAACTTCTTCAAAGTAATCGTACAAATCATCGACTAAAGTATTATTAGATTTCATTCCAGCAGCCACTAATATATTATCAAATTCTACTGCAAACTCTTTGCCGTCTTTCTCAAGTATGGCTTGATTATCTTCTATACGTTTTACAGCAGTGTTTAGGTTTAAATCTATATCCGCTTTACCTAGAAAATCATTTAGACGCATTTCATTGTTTGCATTAATCTCGTCTTTTGCTACGATTTTATGAAGCATTTCAACTAATGTAATTTTGCTTCCTTTATGAGCTAAGTCTAAAGCTGTTTCACAGCCTACTAAACCAGCACCGATAACCAATACATTGCCTTCTGCTTGGAAATTGCCTAGTAGATATTCTGTTGCCGTTCCAACTTTTGGATTATCTCTTAAACCTTCTACAGGAGGAATCATAGCTGTAGCACCTGTTGCCACTACGATTTTATCTGGATTACATTTTTTAATTTCTTCAAAAGTAGCTTCTTTATTATATATTACATGAATCTTATCTGCATGTTTCTTTAATTGATTGTCTAAATACTGTACATAATTTTTAACAGATGCCTTCATATATGGAGCAGCTGCGGCATTACCTAGTCCGCCTGAACGAGCTTCTTTTTCCCAAACAGTAACAGAGTATCCTCTTTTTGCAGCAGTAACAGCTGTTTCCATACCACCGATACCAGCACCTATAATCAATATTTTGTCTTGTTTGTTTTCTTCTTTCGCTGGTTTAAGCACTGTAAAGTTTTCATATCCTACTGTAGGATTAACAGAGCATTGTACTAGTCTTCCTCTTAAAATTCCTAAGAGACAATCATTACATCCTATGCAGTATCTTATATCATCAAGTCGTCCTTTTCGAACTTTGTTTGGCCATTCTGGATCTGCAATAGATTGTTTTCCTAATGAGATATAATCTACCTTTCCACTTTCTATTGCTTCCATAGCAACTTGTGGATCATCTAATTTACCATCACAAGATACTGGAATATTAACCACTTCTTTTACTTGTCTTACAAGATCTACTTTTGTGCCAAAATCATCATATACTGTTGGAATAGGCTTATACCATACTTCAAAACAACCTACGTCTACATGTAATTGAGATACACCAGCTTCTTCTAGCATTTTCGCTATTTTTAAGCCTTCTTCTATGGTTCTGCCCCCTTCAATTAAATGTGTAAGGGTATATTTAAATAATATTGGGAAGTCATCTCCACATTTTTCTTTTACTTTTTTGATTATATTTAATGGAAAGCGCATTCTATTTTCTAAACTTCCGCCGTATTCGTCATCTCTTTTATTCCATAATTCACACATAAATTGATCGATTAAATAGCCGCCATACCCTTGTACCATAATAGCATCACAGCCAGCTGCCTTAGCCCACATTGCCGTATTTCCAAAGCTTTCTTCAATATCGTGAATTTGTTCAATGCTTAAAGGAATACATAATTGATCTGGAAAATATGTACCTGGTACTGCACTAGCTGCATAAGGTGGATTTCCCTTTTCAGAGAATGCCATTCTACCAATTCCAGCACTAATTTGAAGAGAAACTTTAGCTCCATAATTATGACAAGATTCTACTACTCGTTGAAGACGTTCTACCATAGGTTGACTATCTAATACATTACAAGGTTTTGGTTCATATTTTGTCGTACAAGTAGTTGCACCAAGATTGATAAGACCAAAGCCTCCTTTTGCTCTTGCTTCATAATATTCTCTAGATTGTTCAGAAAAACCACCATCAGGATCTGTACCAGTCCCCATTGGTGACATAAAAATCCTATTTCTCAATTTCATTTTTCCAATATTTGTTCTATCAAATATCTTTGCCATAATAAAACCTCCCCTATATTTTTGTTATTTATTTATCTTTGTAAACCTTTAAAAGGTTTCAAAGATATTAACGTGGTTAATATTTAGTCAATGATATTTTGATTTTATATTAATATAAACTATATATCATTGTTATATTTCAACTAAATATTAAAATGCAATGTTTTTAACTCGCGTTTATTGCACACGTGTTTAATTAATATTATACACGTGTATAGTTTTTTGTCAATAAATTTATTAAACAATTCACAAACTATATATTGCATTTTTCTTCCTTTTCATATTATGCTATAATGAAAAACATACAAATAAACTAGGATATACTTGCTTTCAAGCAAAATAAATAATGGAGTAAATTATGACCGAAAAAAAACCAATATCAACAAAAATGCAAATTATTGAAACCGCAATAGAGCTTTATAAAGAAAGAGGTTACGAAAACGTATCTGTAAAAGATATTTGTAATCGATGTAATTTGACAAGAGGTGCTTTTTACTATCACTTTAAATCAAAAGATGAAATCTTAGACAATTATTTTTTGTCTTCTGATAATTTAGCTATAAATGAAATACTTCCCCTTATTTCTGCAAAAAAATATATTGAACAGTTCTATTATTTTTTTGATATGTATCTTGAACGCACTTTTATTGCAGGTCATGATATATTTGGACAAATTATAAAAAGAAACATTGATAAAAGTGGAAAAATATTTAGCCCTAAAGATATAAATATGCGAAAAGTATATTCATCCTTAATTGAAAAAGCTCAAAATGCAGGTGAAATACTAAATAGGACTCCCCCAGACTTGTTAGTGGATACCATTGTCTATATAGCAGATGGTATTGCCTTAGTCTGGTGTAGTCAAAATGGAGACTTTGATTATGTTGAAGAGAATAAGAAGATTTTAGATGAATTGTTTAAAATAAATATTGCTTAAATCCTTACCACTATCTGGAGCTTCTCCAGAAGAAAGCACGTGCCTGTGATCAGGCTAAAGTCATATTTTATAGGGGACAATCTCTCAATAATCTATTGAAAACTTCCTTACTTGAAAGTTGCCTTCGGTATGCACGAAATATACCCACATTTACGATGAATTAATGCATATGAGAAAAATAAAATCTTCAGAACAACTGAAAAATCACCTCTAAATGCGTGAATTCTTTTATATATGGGTAAATATATCATTACTAACAATACTTAAGGAGGTTTATCATGTCCAATTATGATTTCAAGAAAGGCAATAAATGTTTTTACTTAGGAGAAAACGAAGAGAATCCTATAGCGGAAATTACCTATAAGCCAACTGAAAATGGCAGAGTTATCATTGATCACACCTACGTTTCTCCTCAATTGCGCGGAAAACAAATTGCAAAAGGTCTTGTCGATTGCGTGGCCAATTATTGTAGGGAAGAAAATTTAAAAGTTCTACCATTATGTTCATATGCTCAAAAATTGATGAAGAAAAACGAAGAGTATACAGATATACTAGATATAGATAATCAGCGTTAAATGAATCGTTACTGGCAGGCGAAAAGCCTGCCAGCAGTCATTTTATAAGATAATCTACACTGCTAATTTTTTTGTTCTAAATATTCCTTCTCCAAAGATCATCATTAATACGTACATAAATCTCTTTTGCCACTACCTTTAACCTTCTTAAGGTATTTAGATTACCAGTATTCTTGTCATTATTGGGATTAGAGATCTCTTTTCCATCAATATCAGTTTTAATTTGATTTAAAGATTGGAGTCCTAAATGTCTTACGTCTATAATTTTTGGATTTTCAAACTTGTCTTTGCATTGATTCACTGCAAATTTCGCATTATTTCCAAAGGTTATAATAATCTTATATTCTTTTAAATCTTCTGTTAATCTTTGAATGTTTTCTAAAGCAGTGATTTCTTTTTTAGTAGGTTCTGATCTCCCATCTTTGCTTTTATAATGAACTTTCATGGATGCATTTGTAATACGATAATCGTATCGATTCTCTGAATCAAATATGTGTTCACAAGAGAAATCTTGTCTTAAAATACATATTATCTTATTTAGATTTTTACCTGTAGTTCCACTTACTAATCTGTTATTCTTTTCCTCTGCTGCTCCTGGACAAGAAAACACAAATGCAACCTTATTGTTTTTGCCTTCGTTTCTTGATAAATATTCGATCATAAGCACTTACCCTTCTAAAAAGTTTGGCACAAGTTTTTGCTCTTTTACATTAACTAATCCTTTTGTCGTCAATCGAAGTTCTGGAATAACAGGTAGACTTATAAAAGCCAATGTCATAAAAGGATCAACCCCTTCTGCAATTCCTAATTCATAAGCCCTTTTCTTAATCTTATCCATATCTTCTGCAAGATCCTCAGCCTTTTTATCGCTCATAAGGCCAGCTATAGGTAAGGGGAGTTTATCAATGATAACTCCATTATTGGCAATAACGTATCCGCCTTCCATCTCTTGAACGGTGTTTGCTGCAAGGGCCATATCCTTCTCATTGGTTCCGATAATGATTAAATTATGAGAATCATGGGATACAGAAGAGGCAATGGCGCCACTTTTAAGACCGTAACCCGAAACATACCCTAGTCCTATACTCCCTGTCCCTTTGTGCCTCTCCACAACAGCTAATTTTAGAATGTCTTTATGAATATTAATTCCGTTATTTTCAGGTTCATATTCTTCTATTTGTTCAGTTGTCGTTATCTGATTATCCACTAGAGAAATCACTCTCATTTGATTCCTTTTGTCTCCTGAAGGTTCTTCAATATAAAAATCAGATTCCTCTAATTTACTTATGTGAAAAGAATGATAAATGGATTTATACTTATCATCTGTATTTTTTGGCTCAGATAAATATTCAATCATATTACCATTTTCAGCCACCAATTTACCCTTCTTATAAACCTTTTTTACGTAAAATTCTTTTAAATCCTCTAGGACAATAATATCCGCAATATAATGAGGGGCAATAGCACCACGATCTTTTAAGTTAAAGTATCTTGCAGTCTGATAGGTACTCATTGCAATAGCCTTAATCGGGTCTACTCCAAAAGAAACGGCTTTTCGAATAATAAAGTTAATATGACCTTCCTTTTTAAGGCTTCCTGGATGTCTATCATCTGTGGCAAGAATACATCTTTGGTAATAAGGTTCGGCAAATAATTCTATTAATGATTCTAAATTTTTTGCAGCAGTACCTTCTCGAATCATCACTGTCTGCCCTAATCGAATACGCTCTTTAGCCTCTTGTAAGGTCGTGCATTCGTGATCAGACAAAACACCAGCTGTAACATAGGCGCAAAGGTCCTTACCACTTAATGATGGTCCATGGCCATCGACAATTTTGCCTGAAGCATCTTCTAGCTTTTTTAAAATATCTCTACTCCCTGAAATGGTTCCTTCATAATCCATTAACTCTGCTAAACCGAGTACTCTAGAATTATCATAATATGGCTTTAATTTTTCTGCATCTAAAAAAGCACCACTTTCATCAAATGGTGAAGAGGGAATACAAGATGGGAGCAAGAAAAAAACATCTAAGGGAATATTGCCTGTTGCATCTAGCATAAAATCTATTCCATCTACGCCACACACATTTGCAATTTCATGTGGGTCTGTATAGATGGTGGTGGTCCCATGTGGAACTACAGCATTTGAAAATTCTTGAGGGTGCAACATGGAGCTCTCAATATGAATATGGCTATCCATAAATCCTGGGGCAATATAATAGCCTGTGCAGTCTACTTCTTCTATTCCCTCGTATATGCCAACTCCACAAATGATGCCTTCGCAAATAGCCACATCTACCTTTTCTACATTCATTGTAAAAACATTGATAATCCATCCATTTTTTAAAACCAGATCCGCTTTTTCAAGCCCTCTAGCTACTTTTATTCTACGTTCTGATGTACTCAATACGTCTACACTCCTTATTTATTACAATATTTAATTGTTTAATACGCCAAAGATGTTCTCCTCGCTAAAAGATATGACCTATCATAATTGCTTATTACATTTTCTATCTTATAAAAAGGATTTTAGTATATATTATAACAAGTTGATAAGATGGAGTCTAATACTCTTAAAACAAATTTAGACCCACTTTAAAATGAGCATATAAAAAGTCCTCCTTATAAGGAAGACCTTTTGCAAAGCACTTTACAAACTATAGAATTTGTTTCCATTCTTCTTCTTTAAAACCAACTAAAACAATATCATCACCTACAAGAATAGGCCTTTTAACCAACATTCCATCCGTTGCTAAAAGCTTTACTTGTTCTTCCCCTGTCATTTGTGGTAAGCGGTCTTTTAGGTTGAGGTCTCTATATATTTTTCCACTAGTGTTAAAAAACCTTTTGATTGGGTAACCGCTCTTAGGTATCCATTCTCTTAACTCATCTACTGTTGGATTCTCGTCTTTAATAGGTCTTTCTTCAAATTCGATATGATTTGCTTCTAGCCATTTTTTCGCTTTCGTACATGTACTACATTTTGAATAACATATAAATTGGAATTTCATTTATCTTCTCCTTTCAATATTAGATATGCATTTTATGAATAATTATGGCTTTTTATGTAGAAATCTCGTTATTGCCACAGAAATATTTTGCTTGTCTTAAATGTTAAGCTATCAGTATTTTGCATTCTTTTCGGGTCATTTAGCAACCAGAGGTAGCATTTGCATGCAATAATTTGAATATACACAAAGTATGGATTTACTATAAAGTAAAATAGTCTTTTAGGATAATTTTATCATAGAAGACCATTAAATGAATCTGTTTATAGATGTTTAATACAATTTTATTAGATGAACAAATGTCATTACAATCTAAAAACATTAAATAGACTGTGTTTTTTGAATAGGATGTTCCTCTGCAAATTTTCGCCCATAGGATTCTAGTTCGTCCATAACGATGGAATTATTCCATTCTCTATAGCACACTGCATTAGGAATAGAAGGGTAAAAGCGTCCTGCTGGGCAATAGGTATCGATTGCGCGTCTTACTTCTGCTCTGATTTCTTCTTCTGTTATATTCTCAATATCGATTTTGGGCGCATCTATACCCCCAACCATGGCTAATTTTCCTTCTGTAATTCGTTGAATTTCTACGATGTCATTTTGAGCGATTACACCCTGCCATATATCTACACCAATTTCCACCATATCTTCTACAATAGGTTGGCATATACAATCTGCATGGTGCATATAGATCATTCCACATTCGTGAATGACGTCAGCAATCTCCTTTTGAAGAGGTTTGATGATTTCTCGCCAAACAGAAGGTGGCAAAAATAAATTTTGTTTTGTACCCCAATCATCATGATAGAAAATAATATCTGGATGACATTCTTCGCCAATTTTTTTAATATAAGCTATTTTATGATCTGTAATCACTCTAAGCATAGCCTTCATTTCATCTGGATACTCAAGATAATTTATAAGGGCATTTTCCATTCCCATTAGGAAATGACTTCGCTCAAAGATCCCAACAGGGCAAAAGAAACAGACTAATTTTTTTTCTCTATCAATAGAAGCTGCTTGATCTCTTACTTTTGAATAATCAAACGCATCTATTGAAGGCACGCTAATCTGTTCTTCCCACTTTTCAATATCCTTAATTACAATATTTTCTGGAGTTAAATGAGGATGTGCCCCAGGAGCCCCTGGCAAAAACACTTTTACTGTTCCCCATGAGTCTATGTACTCTTTTCCGTCCTGAGGAATTAAAGCGTCTCTTTCCAAAAGAGGATCTATAATAAATTCGACTGCTGCCATTAAATCCCCATAAAAATCTGGTTGCTCCCCATTGTAAATTGCCATAGCATTTTCTCTTAAATTCATACTGACCTCCTACTATTATTATTTACTCATATAAAATACATTCCATTGCAAATAAATGTCTTTTAAAGATTTGAACCACTATTGTACTATATGTATGATTTATTAAATCCTTAGCTTTATAATTTAATTGTACATAATTTTGCCATATACGTCAATATAATTGTAATTCTTTTAATATTTTTAATCTTATTGAGATTAATAACAAATAGAATAGCAAAACTTTCTTAATACAAAAACGAGGATAGAAAAGAATTCTATCCTCGTAGTAAAATATACTTTAGTATCCTAATTCAATAATATTAGCGATTAACGCTTTACATCTGCCACAATCTTCACCAGTTCCAGCTTCTGTAACTTCTCCAACCTTATCAATTGTATCAGCGCCGTTTTTTACCGCATTGACTACAGCTTCTAAGGAAACTTCCTTACATCCACACACAGAAGATAATACACCTTCTAATTCTGTTTTGCATCCTTCACATTCGCCACAGACGCCTGCTTTTTCTTTTACATCTTCTACTGTTCTTGCGCCTTCGCACATTGCTTTTCTTATTGATGAATAATCAACATTGTTGGCTATACATATCGTTCTATTACCTGCCATTTTATACACTCCTTTACTTATTCTAATGTATTATTATAGGAAAAAATGATCATATAATCAAATATAATCTTTTCATCTTTATTCTACTCTTTGTTTGTAGTCGAAAACTCCTCAGACAAATGCTCTTTGTTTAAACTTGGGAAGGTGAGGTTTTCTCCTTCTTTTCTTACGATATTTTCTCGAATATATAGGAATGTTTTTTCTTCTCCATGGTCTTTGAGCATAGTGAGCAATTTTCTAAGCAACTCACTAGATTCCTCGTGGATTATTAGATGAGCTTTTGTTCTTTCAAAATATGCTAAAGGATCACTATCTTGGTATGTCTCTGTTTTGTAAATTTTATTTGCTGCCACCCGATCACAGAACATCTCTACAACGTATTTTGTGGGCATTTTTATTGGTGAATAAGAATGATCTCCTCTTGCATTATAATCTGTCCAATACTCAGGATGATGCTTGTTTCTTCCTTTATGATGGAGCCAAGCTGTGCTGTACCCTTTTTCTTCAATTTCCGCAGCATTAGGACTTCGATACCCTTGAAAATACTTCGCCCCTATGGAAAACTCAGTCCAGGAATATTTTGATAAATCATGAAGAAATCCTTGCTTATACAGTCCAACGCGAAAGCAGTGTTTCATGACGAGCCATTTATGTCGAGTGATTGTACGAAAATGCTGTAACCATTTCATTTAATTTATCTCCATTTTTTAATATAAGTATACTATATACTATGATTGATTTTCCTCTTTTATAGCTTCTTTTATTTCTAGTAAAACGTTCCTTCCAACAATCAATGCTACTACAAAGGAGAGCAAATCTGAAACAGGCTGACTAATTTGTACCCCTACTAGACCAAAGATTCTTGGTAAAATCAATATAGATGGTATAAAAAACAATCCTTGTCTTGATATAGACACAAGGGTTGCCTCTTTGGCCTTGCCGATTGTTTGCACTAGCATATTCGTCATGATAATCCACGCTGATAGTGGCAAAGTTAAACACTGTAACCTAAGAGCTAATGAACCAATAGAAATAACCTCTAAATCCTCTTTTCGAAATACAGTGATAATAGAAGGTGATGTGATCAATCCTATAAGTCCTAGTAAACTCAGTACAGTTATGGACAGCTTTACTGTAAACCAAAAGGCCTTTAATACTCTGTCATAGTGTTTAGCGCCATAGTTAAACCCGCACACAGGTTGAAACCCTTGCCCAAGACCGAGCATAACAGAAATTGCAAAATGGATAACTCGACCCACAATGGTCATAGCAGCTATGGCTGCGTCCCCATAAAAGCCTGCACTAAAGTTTAGGAAAATCATAGCCACACTACCTAAGGCCTGCCTGTAAAAGGATGGCAAGCCCCCACGAAGGATTTCCTTATACATTACCCACTTTGGTGTAAAATCAGAGAATTTGATTTTAATATTTCCACCAATACTTGAATTGTATACGAGGATACAAAAACTGATAAACTGACTTATTACAGTAGCTAATGCTGCACCACCTGTGCCCATGTTAAACTTAAAAATTAATATAGGGTCTAGTATTACATTTATAATACCACCTGTTGTAATGCCAATCATGGAATAAAAAGCGCTTCCTTGAAAACGAAGAGTTCCATTTAGTACAAAAGAAGTAATCATAAAAGGCATTCCTAATAAAATGTACTGTATATAATCTTTCGCGTAGGGAGCGATGGTCTCTGTAGCACCAAGCATGTAAACTAAGGGATCTAATAGTAAAATGCCTATTATAGCTAGGATCACTCCTACAATTAATGCAGTAAAAAATCCTGTTGCCAGTACTTTTGAGGAATACTCACGGTCCTTTTGACCTAATAATCTAGATATGTAATTTCCTGAGCCCATACCTAAAGTAAAACCAATTGCCTGAATGATCATCATCAAAGGAAAAGCCACTCCAACTGCGCCTGAGGCACTTGTGCTAATCTGACTGACAAAGAATGTATCTGCCATATTGTATATAGATGATGTTAACATGCTGATTATAGTAGGAATGGCCAGAGATAAAACTAATTTATTAATAGGTGCTTCCGTCATCTTCTTGAATTTTTCATCTGCTGTCATTACATTTTTCAATTTACTACCACTTTCTAACGATATTTTCACTTTTCTATTCTATCATACTTTAGTAAATAACTACAAATCAGTAAGACTGTTCAAAATCAAGCTGTAGTGAGGATCTAGTAAGCTCCTACCGTTAAATTTAAGTAAACTTTCCTAAACAAGAGCTATTATGGTACTAATTATAGTATAATAAAGTAATTATTCAAATCATTACAAAGGGGGAGTTTTATGCTTCGTTCAAAAGGCAATCTACTTATGGGATCCTTTATTATTCTATTAGGTATTGTTTTATTATTAAATAGTATTGGATTAGTAGATATTAATTTAGAAGACTTATTTTCTACCTATTGGCCTATAATTTTCATATTTATTGGAGCACGTTTTTTATTAAATAGGGGAAGTACAGGAGAGATATTGTCTGGTATCGTATTTATTGCATTTGGCATTATTTTGATTGGCAATAATATGGATCTATTCCATATTAATATGGATTCATTTTGGAGCTTACTATGGCCAGTAATATTAATACTAGTAGGTATTAATTTAGTTTTTGGAAAAAAAGGAAATGGCAAATCTAATTTTGCAATACTAGGATCTGTCGAGAAAAAATCAGAGAAATGGGTTCTAAAAGATAGTTCATTTGTCGCCTTTTGGGGTGGTATCGAGCTTGATTTAACTTTAGCAGAAATCCCCCAAGAAGAGACTATTGTGGATTTAACTGCAATAATGGGTGGAGTTGAAATCATTGTTCCAGAAGATATTAATATAGAATGTGAAGGCACAGCTATTTTAGGAGGGGTTGAGCTGATTAATAAATCAACAGGTGGAATTATTGCAAATACTTCCTATTTGCAGAAAAGCCCAATCCCTTCAAATAAAACAGTAAAATTCTACTCCCGTGCTATATTAGGCGGTATTGAAATACGTCATAAGAAAGTGCCTGTAGCGCATTAGTCGCTAGCAATTAGTTGGTCTTTAGTCCCGTATTCTTTTTGGGTCAAGATCCTTCGCTTACGCTCAGGATGACTTAAGCAAGAGCGAAAGTCAAAAGGAGGTTTCCTATTTCATAAGAAAGTGCCTGTGGACTTTAGCTATCAGCGAACAGCCACCATTGATAGGGTCAAGTCTCACAGGTCAAGGGATCGCTACAAATTAACTATGAAGAGCAAAGCCTATTTTTTGCAGACTTTGCTCTTATTATGCTTTATTCTAGTGAAAATTCTTCAATCATTTTCTGTGTGACCTCTTTATAATAACAAATTTCCGCATATAACATTGCACTTTTTCTAGGAGTGCGCTTTTGGGTTTGAAAATTGCAGTGATATAAGCCAAATCTGCCAGTTTCTCCATCTATCCACTCAAAATTATCCATTAAAGACCAATGATAATATCTCTGTATATCAACTCCCTCATCAATTGCTCTTTTTATCTGGAATAGATGATTTCCTATATATTTAGGTCTTCGATTGTCATAACGATCACTTATGCCGTTTTCTGTAATATAGATCGGCAACTCATATTTCTTATAATATTTTTTACAAACTCTGTAGATTCCTTCCGGGTATATATCCCATCCTTGGTCATTTTTTGACAAATCTTTATCATTTAATAAATGATAAAAATAAAAAGATGGACATAATATGAATTCAACAATATTTCTCGTATAAAAATTTACTCCTATGAAGTCTGTTGTTCTTCTTTTATTTATATATCCCTTCTCTGATAATGGAAATTTCAAATGACCAGTAGTCATACCTACTATTGATAAGGTGTGAAATATATAATCTAAACATTGAGCTGTTTTCTTTCCCAAAAAGCTTAGACCATCAAATATTCTTATATGCAAAGCATAGCCAACTATGGTCTTCCCTTGGTATCCTTCTCTTTCTCTTGTTTCATGTATTAAATCGTATACTTTGATATGGGCTTTGATTAAATTTCGCATTACCTTAAAACATTTAAATATATTTCGTTGTCCAGGTGGAAAAATCCCTATAGCATAGCCTAGAGTTGAATAAACATTAGGCTCGTTAATCGTCACCCATTGACATACTAAGTCCCCAATATTTTTAACTACGTATTCAACATATTCCGTAAAAAACTCTATATTTTCTGCTTCCATCCAACCACCCATATCCTTAAACCACAAAGGATCTGAGAAATGGTGTAGAGTAATGAGGGGCTCAATATTATTTTTTAACAGTAATTTGATTTCTTTCCTATAATGGTCGATTGCATCTTTTGAAAACTGACCAGGCTCAGGTTCTATTCTGCTCCATTCTAAACTCATTCTATGAGATTGAACATGTAATTCTATTAGTAAACCGATGTCTTTTTCCACTCTATTCCAATGATCACAGGCTGTAAATGGGCTACTTAAATCCCTGATTTTCCCCTCTTTACTCCATTCATACCAAGTGTTATTTTTATCTCCTCCTTCAATTTGAGTACTAGATGTTGCTGTACCAAATATGAAGTCATTGCCTAATTTGAAAGCTTTCATAAATTCCTCCTCGTATCAAACAACAGATGGTTAAACAATTACTAAACGATCCTTTACTCTTTGTCGACTATTGTTAGATATTGACTATTAATTGTTTTTAGCATTTTTTTAACAAGCCAATCTATAAAAGCATTTACCTTTTTTGTGTTTGGTGGAAAATTCTGTCTTTACTTTGACTTTTTGCTTTTATAATCGGCTATTATTAATTTATTCTACTTGAATAAAAGAGTGCTATTAGCAAATAAAGCAAATGATATTGATTGTTATATAATTACCATAGCTTGTACTAATCTCTCAATTTGGTATAATTAGAGTATGAATTTTATATATTGGTTTATGGATACGACTAAATGGCTTTACATGAGGGATTTGTTATATACTATATTATTGTCATAACCAAATAATAATTCAACGATACCATCTTTAGGGGGTAATATAATCATGAAAGATTTTTTAAGACGAAGAGGTGTTAAAAAGTACAAGGATCAAGCCATCGAACAAGAAGTATTAGATAGCATCCTTGAAAACGCTTTAGTCGCTCCTACTTCTACTAGCAGAAAATTATGCGAATTTATTGTAATAACAGATAGGGAAATCTTAAAACAGCTATCTGCATGTAGAGATCAGCGTTCTCAATTTTTAGCAGATGCACCTGCTGCTATTGTAGTCCTTTCAGAAACAGAAGTATCAGATGTGTGGATTGAAGATTTAACCATCGCAGCTTATACTATTCAATTAGCGGCTTATGATGAAGGCCTTGGAACTTGCTGGACTCAAATTCGAAATCGTAAGAGGAGTAATCACGAATCTGCAGAAGATTATATCAAAACGATCCTTAATATACCTGATAATTATGAAGTTGAGTGTATTGTCGCTTTAGGGTATAGTGATGAAGAAAAAGAACCTTATATCAGAAAAGAAACAGATTGTGAACGAATACATATCAATATGTACCATGATACATCAGAAATGGCATAATTTCTAATATCTAATATAACCTTCTAGGATACCAATGATAACCATTACACTTGATTTGTAGCACTTGAACAGAGCTTGATTAAAAACAATAACTTATTAAAAAAGAAGAGGTTAAGCCTCTTCTTTTTTGGTTGGACGGGTTATGCCCTTTGGACAATTAAAAAATTTAGAATTTAGAATTATTTAAGCCTCTTTAAAGAAGTATAGTGAAATGACTCGTTTTACTATACTAATTCTTATTTTCTACAAAATCACCGACAGTGACTAAAAATTCTACTTAGAACTTAGAATCTACAATATACAGCTCTTAGAAGGCGGTTTCCCCGCTTCTATTAGAGTCTTATTTTTGACCATAAAGATCGTTTGGAAACTTAGTAAAGCACCTGTAACAATTAAGAGCCACCCTATGTCTATAATATCCGCAATGGGGCCGAATAAAAGCATGCCCATAGGCATTACTGAACTAGATATCATTGATAATACTCCAAAAATTCTCCCTAAATAATCAGGTTCTACCTTTTCCTGCAATAATACTATAGCCGGGGTATTAAAGATTGGCATGACTACACCTATTAGCATAGTAAATAAAAGGTACAATACAAAATTAGGTGCTACACCTATTAATAATGTAAAAAATCCTGAAATGAAGCAAGAAAAAACCATAGAGTGTACCCTATTTTTAAACCCACCCCAGGTGGTCATAAGTATTCCCCCAAGAATCATACCTAGAGAAAAGGCAATTTCAATAGCAGTTAGTCTCCATACATCCTGCCCAAATCGACGAGTTACTTGTAATGGTGTCAAAAAAGCCACTGGCGTCACTAAAAATAAATATATGGCATCGTAAGTAAAGAAACTTTTTACATATTTATTATTTTGAATATAAGTAAATCCCTTACTCAAATCTTTAAAATAATCTATCTTTGCACCTTTATCCATCTTTTTGTGAGGAGGGACTTTTAAGCACCAAATCAAAATCCCTATGGCTGTGATGGCTGTGATGATGTCTATTAAGAATATGACCTCTATAGTTGCTAATGTCAACAAAGCTCCGCTTATCATCGGTGAAAGAAGAAAAATTATGGACTGTATGCTTCCATTTATGCCATTAACTCTCATAAGGTGTTCTTCAGGTACTAGCTGTGGAATAAAGGCGTTAACCGCTGGTGTTTGTATTGCTGTCCCTAGCGCCCGTATCCCCGATACCATAAATAATAATCCTAAAGATTCCTTTCCTGAATAAAAGAACAAGGCCATAATAAAAGTAACTCCTGCAATTAATCCATCAGAGATCGCTATTAATTTCTTTCTGTCATATTGATCTGCCCATACTCCTGCAAATGGCGATAAGAAGAATGTAGGCAGAAATCCGCAGATAATCGATATAGTCATCATAACCCCTGACTGAGTATTCAGAGTGATATACCACATAATTGCGTATTGGACTAGAGATGAACCAAAAAGAGAAATAGACTGACTTATTACAAATAAAATAATATTTCTTTTCCAGTTCGTATTCACGTATCTTCCCCCTTATTTTTGCTATGTTTAGCAATTACGTCTATGAATTTTTTAAACATCTTTTCATTATACAATAAATGACTCATTATTTATACAAAATCAAATATTAAGTATATTTCAATATATCTGCCACCATTTACCACTTGAATTACATCATAATTGTAACTATAATGTATACAAGATGTAACAAACAAAAGGAGGAAGTACAAATGAATAAACTTAGAAAAGCTGTTACAATAGGACTGGTATTAGCTACAATGATTCCAAGTAGCGTAGGAGCAGCTACAGTCACAAAGTGCCCAGATAATAATGTCAATAATAGATATTCTTTCAATAATATATTAAAAAGAGAGGATGTTCAAAAGTACATAGCGTCTATAATAAATGCAAAAAATGGTTCAAAACAAGATACTGCTCCAAAACAGGATACTGTTGAAGGTCAAAAAGAAGCACCAACTACAAATACAAAGAATACAGAAGACAAGAAAGATGTAACTCCAGCAACGCCAAGTAAAACAGAAGAGAAAAAGGATACAAGTCCTACAGCACCAAGTAAAACAGAAGACAAAAAAGATACCACAGAGCAAAATCAAGCACCTAAACAAAATAGTTCACTAAATGCATTTGAACAGGAAGTAATCCATCTTACAAATCAAGAAAGACAAAAAAATGGTTTAGCACCATTTAAAGCGAATATTGAATTATCAAGTGTAGCTAGAGCGAAATCT
Source organism: Alkalibaculum bacchi (assembly GCF_003317055.1). NCBI lineage: Bacteria > Bacillati > Bacillota > Clostridia > Eubacteriales > Eubacteriaceae > Alkalibaculum > Alkalibaculum bacchi. The sequence goes on along the minus strand of NZ_QNRX01000018.1, from coordinate 49,990 downwards.
CAAGACATGATTGACAAAAACTACTTTGACCATCAGTCACCTACATATGGTTCACCATTTGACATGATGAAAAGCTTTGGAATCAGCTATAGAACAGCTGGTGAAAACATAGCAAAAGGTCAAAAAACAGCGCAACAAGTAGTAAATGGTTGGATGAATTCTGAAGGGCATAGAAAAAACATCTTAAACCCTAATTTTACCGAAATAGGTGTTGGTTACGCTGTAAGCCCTAGTGGAACAGCTCACTGGACACAAATGTTTATAGGATAATAATATTCACTAGCTTTAGGGGCTTTCTTTGGGATCAATTTGCAACACTAAGTAAATAATGATTGCTTGAATAGAAAATAGAATTTTCTAAGTATAGTATAGTATAGTATAAAAGGCCTCCTAAATTCAGGAGGCTTTTTATAGCTAAAGTATATGATTTTTTTATCTTAACTTACAATCTTATAATATGTTCTTGCTGTTAGGAAATAAACAGCTATATAAAATACTACAAAAACAAGTATCGTTATAGCTATACAAATAGCAAATAAAGATATATTGGTTAAATTAAAGATAGAGAGCAATTCAGTAATAACATTAAAAGCAAAAGCAATATGAATGATTGCTGTAACTAATGGTAAGAAAAAAACAGTTATTACCTGGGAATGAATGGATTGTTTTATTTCCTTGTGGCTTAAACCTACCTTTTTCATAATTTCATATCTTTCCTTATCATCAAAACCTTCGGCCACCTGCTTATAGTATATTATTAGAACTGTAGCCATAATAAACAACAAACCTATAAATAAACCCAAGAAAAACAGTCCACCATATACTGTGTAAAAACTAGATCTGTTGATTTCTGCACCTTCTACACTTATATCTATTTCTAAATCACTTAGGGCATTTTGTATCGAAGTAGTAAGCTCTATTTCGTCCTCGCTCTCCCCAATTACATCAAAGCCATAGTAATAGGATAGCTCAGGCATATTGGTATTTCCTTCTAAAGAGCTATAAATCTGCTTAATAGTATCTAAGCTATCTATTACTAATAAATAACTATTGGATAAGGTCGCAGCCGTTTCACCCTCATATGCAAAGGCGCTTATTCTTTCTTTTATATTGAGCTCATAATTATTTAAGGTTATTTTATCACTTGGTACCTCTCCATGTATTGTATATAATAAAGCTTCTCCTTCTTTTAACGTTACGTTTTTATTTTCTGATTCATTATAATCCTTTAGGGTAGTAAATCCCAATAGGGCTAAATCATTATAGGAGAAGTTATTCTCATCCATCTTCGTAAAGGACGAGCCATTTTGTGATGTTATAAAGCTCATAGGTCTATATCTTATATTATTTTCGACGGAGTGATTTCCTTTTTCTATTTGATTTTGAATAATATGATTCATTCTAAAAGCTGTTTCATCAGAAATATCTGATGCGCTGACTATTATATTTCTAGGATATCTCGTGCGGAGCAAATCTTCCATTCCCACATATAGAGATACTGTAGTAGATAGTGTAATGATCACTGCAGTAGATAAAATGCAAATATTAGCAAGACCTGCTGCATTTTGCTTCATGCGATAAATCATACCTGATATAGATATAAAATGATTTGTTTGATAATAGTATTTCTTATTTTTACGCAGAGCTTTTAGTATGGCTATACTTCCCGCATTAAATAAACAATGAGTTCCAAACATCACAAATAAAACTGCTATAAAAAACACATTTAATGCTGCTACTGCATTATCTGTAGACAAAGCTAGATAATACCCAATACTTAAGCTTATACCTCCAGCTAAGGCTAATAACCATTTTGTTTTTGGCTCCTTTTCACCTACATCTGAACCTTTTAATAGCTCAATTGGTTTTGAACGGTGTACTTGGATTATATTAAATACAAGGTTTAATATAAAGATGCTTCCGAATACCAAAAGTGTTGCTATTACAGCAGTTATGGGAACTTCAAATCCAAATACTACATTATAGTTCAATATTTTAAAAAGCAATAAGATTATTAGCTTACTTAAAAGAATACCACTTAAAATGCCGATTATAAAGCTTACTATAGCTATAAAAAGGGTTTCAAAGATCATAATTTTAGCAATATGTCTTTTTTCCATTCCCAATATATTAAATAGCCCAAATTCTTTTTTTCTCTGCTTAATTAAAAAACTATTGGTATAGATAAGAAATATTACAGAAAATATACCAATAATTATGGCTCCAAGGAACAACATTTGTCTTAAGGATTGACTATCACTCATGTGCCCAATATCTTTTACAACTGCTAAATAACACATATTGTAAAACATAATAATCGTCCCAATACAGGTCAACAAGTAAGGTATATATCCTCTTGAGTTCTTTTTTATATTATTTAGTGCAAGTTTAGCATAAAATCCCTTACTCATCTCTTGCACCACCTGTAGCAATTAATGTAAGTGTATCTGAGATTTTTTGATACATTTCTTCATTCGTACTAGAGGCTTTATATATTTGATGAAACACTTCTCCATCTCTTATAAATAGCACCCTCTTTGCATGACTTGCAGCCTTTGTACTGTGTGTAACCATTAGAATGGTCTGACCGTCGTTGTTAATTTTAGTAAAGATCTTTAGTAGTTTTTCTGAAGCGCGAGAGTCAAGAGCACCCGTTGGTTCATCGGCAAGTATAATATGAGGCTCTGTAATCAAAGCACGAGCAATAGCTGTTCTTTGCTTTTGACCTCCTGATACTTCATAAGGAAATTTTTTTAATATTTCATCAATTTCAAGCTGTTTGGCGATAGATTTTAGTTTATTGCTCATTTCCTCATAGCTTTTTCCTGCGAGTACAAGGGGCAAAAAGATATTATCTTCAATGGAAAAAGTGTCTAGTAAATTAAAGTCTTGAAATACAAATCCTAAATTATCTCGTCTAAAAGCTGATATTTCTTTTTCCTTTATTGATAAAAGGCTCTTGCCATTTAACAAAACATCTCCATTAGTTGGTTTATCTAATGCAGCTAAAATATTTAATAAAGTCGTCTTTCCGGAACCAGATTCTCCCATTATAGCTATATACTCTCCCTGTTCTACAGAAAAATTTACATTTGTAAGTGCCTGAACAGGAGCTCCTCCAAATCTGGTTGTATATATTTTTTTTAAATTACTTACCTCTAAAAGTGGCATATTGATATCCTCCTTATTTCATCTTCCTGTTCATTATAAAGAAAGAGAAAACGTACTGCCATTTCTTTGGCTTACATTTTCTCTTTCAATCTTACATTTTAGTAAGTTTGTCATTCTATAAGCATATCTATTGCATCAAGACCTATTTTCACTTTAGTACCTTTATCTATGAATGATTCAATATTAATAGTATGTGACAGCTTATTTAAGATCCTTTTGCATAGATAAAGTCCTATACCAGTAGATTTTTTATCACTACGTCCATTAAAACCTGTATAGCCTTTTTCAAATATACGAGGCAGATCTTCCTCTGCTATTCCTATGCCTGTGTCCTCTATTATTAATGTCTGTGGTAATTGATGGTCCATATATATTGAAATTTGTCCTTTATTTGTATACTTAAGGGCATTTGACAATATTTGTTCTATAACAAATACGAGCCATTTTTCATCTGTTAAAATATCTATATGAATTTCTTCATAATTAAGCTTAATTTTTTTGCGTATAAAAGTACTAGAGTATTTTTTTATCGCCTGTTTTATAATACTGTCAAGAGGATACCTTCTAAAAACAAGATCCGAGCTTATACTTTCAATTCGAAGATATTGTAGTACCATTTCTACATATTGTTCGACCTTAAACAATTGATCTAATAGCTCCATATGAAGATTGCTTTTTTCCGATTGCAATAATAATCTCATTGCAGCTATAGGGGTTTTTATTTGATGCGCCCATATCGTATAATAATCGATCATTTCACTATAAGATTTATCCTTTTCATTTACAATGTCTAATCGATTTTTATCAATAATCTGAATGAGTTCCTGATAATCTTTTTCTATCAGTTCTTTCGAAACAGGCAATTTATAATCTGCTATCATTATACCTGTCTTAAGTCTCTTTAAAAAATTATGTTTTTTATAAAAAGATCTAAAATCAACTACGCCGATTATAAAGATAAAAGCACAAATTAAAACAAATGTATAATTTATGGACTCAAATGGTAAGGAATATAAAGCAAATACCATTAAAAAAATTAGATAAGCCCCTGCTAAAGCAAGTATTATATTTCGCTTTGCCCTTATGTAAAAAAATAAAACATCTATATAATCTTTCATTATTTCACCATATATCCAATGCCCTTTTTGGTAATAATAAAATCCTTTAAGGCAATCTCCGAGAGTTTCTTACGTAATCTATTAATATTTACAGTTAATGTATTGTCATCGACAAAATGGTCATTTTCCCATAATCGCTGCATAATTTCCTCACGAGTAACAACTTTACCTAGGTTTTCCATAAGAATCTGAATAATCTTATAATCATTTTTAGTCAGTTCGATTCTTTTATCATCATATGAAACCGTCGTATCGCTAAGATTAAGTATGACCCCATTGTGCTCTATATAGTTAACTTGTCCTTGAAAGGAGTAGGTTCTCCTCATAAGGGCATTAATCTTCGCCGTCAAGACATCTAAATCAAAGGGTTTTGCAATAAAATCGTCTCCACCCATATTCATCGCCATTACGATATTCATTTTATCACTCGCTGAGGAGATAAATATAATAGGTACTTTAGACAATTTTCGTATTTCAGAGCACCAGTAAAATCCATTATAGTAAGGCAACATCACATCTAGTAATATAAGCTGTGGATCAAACTGAATTACTTGTTCTGTTATTTTCTTAAAGTCCTTAATGTATGTAACATTATAATCCCATCTACGGAGATATTCTGCAATGGTTTTTGCTATAGTAATGTCATCTTCTACAATTATGATTTTATACATTTATTGTCCCCCTTTATATAATATAGTTCACTATATATAATCACAATATTTTCATGCTCTATTAATTAACAGTCCATTGACAATATTGATTGAGTATCTCGACAAACTCCTCTAAATATTTACCATCTACCTCATCAAAACGATTTGTAAGTGGGCTATCTATATCGAGTACTCCTATTAATTGATCTCCTTTTATAATTGGTACAACGATTTCCGAATTAGAGGCAGCGTCACAGGCAATATGACCTTCAAACTCGTGTACATCTTTTACGATTACAGTCTTTCTCTCCTGTGCAGATGTGCCACATACTCCTTTGCCCATAGCTATTCGAATACAAGCTAAATTTCCTTGAAAAGGACCAAGAACGAGTTGCCCTTCTTTATATAAATAAAATCCTGCCCAATTGATATCTTCCATACTATGAAATAGAAGAGCAGCAGAATTGGCACAATTAGCAAGCCAATCTTTTTCATTCTTAATAAGTCCTTCTATTTGCTTCAAAATCAGTTCATATTTTTTTGCTTTCTGTTCCATAATCCACCTCATAAGTATATTAATTCTGTTATTTTAATCCTTATTATTTTATCATAAGCAAGATAGTAAGAATATAATAAAATCTCATAGATTAAGATGTGAATGATACCCTAGATAATAATTTATCCTACATTTTATTGTAATGTTCGATTCTTACAATAAATGAGTGAATGTACCCTTCCCCTATGCTAAAATGAGATATATAGAATTATAATTAAATTAGTATAATTATAATCAAGAAAGAGGGATATTATGATTTTTGTTGAAATCAAAGGCTTGACGAAAAAATTTGGTAAGTTTACTGCACTAAATAATATCGATTTAAGCATGGATCCAGGTGAAATATATGGTTTTATTGGTCCAAATGGAGCTGGTAAATCCACAACAATTCGAGTCCTTTTGGGCATGCTTAAACCTACATCTGGTCAAGTTACTATTATGAATAAAGATGCTTGGAAAGACGCTGTTGAAATTCATAAAAGAATCTCCTATGTGCCAGGCGAAGCAAATCTTTGGCCAAATCTGACAGGAGGAGAAGTTATTGACCTGTTTTTAAGTATACGTGGCAATAGTAGCCAGAAAAAGAGAGATGAACTGATTGAGCTCTTTGACTTAGATCCAAGCAAAAAATGTCGGGCTTATTCGAAAGGAAATCGCCAGAAAATCGCACTAATCTCAGCCTTTGCTTCCCAATCAGATTTGTACATATTAGATGAACCTACTTCAGGACTAGACCCTCTTATGGAACGCATATTTCAGGAATGTGTCTTAAACGTCAAAAAACAAGGAAAAAGCGTCCTATTATCTAGCCATATCCTTTCAGAAGTAGAAAAATTATGCGACCGGGTTGCCATTATTCGTGAAGGACAAATTATTGAAAAAGGTACTTTAGATGAAATGCGCCACTTGACGAGAACAAAGGTGACTGTCTCAACTAGGAAAACTCTAGATGGAATAGAAAATATAAAAGGGATTCACAATATAGCACAAAATAGTAACCATTTAGAATTTCAGGCCGATACTGAGGAAATTGGAAAGATCATTTCTTACTTAAGCACATTTGAAATCCTTAAATTAGAATGTTCTCCTCCTACTTTAGAGGATTTGTTTATGCGTCACTATGAAGGCAATCATTCTAGTAAAGGGGATAAGTAACTATGAACGGAACTGGAAAGCTTATCAAGCTTTTGGTACGCCAAAATGCTTTAAAAATTACCATATGGATTATTTCTATAGTAGCTACTACTGTTAGCGTAGCCTTTGCTTATGGCGATGTATATAAAACAAAAGAAGAACTTTACGGCTTTGCTTTGACCATGGATAATCCAGCCATGAAAGCCATGCTAGGCCCTGGATACGATGTTGAAAAGTACAATCTTGGCGCTGCCCTTGCTACTGAGATGCTCCTTTTTACAACTATTGCAGTCATCATTATGAATATCCTCTTTGTCAGTTCAAGCACTCGTAAAGATGAAGAAGAAGGTAGGCTTGAAATGATTCGCGCTTTGCCTACAGGTCGATTATCTTATCTCATGGCTTCTGGAATTAAGATTCTAATGCTTAATCTGCTCCTAAGTATACTTACGGGTATTGGCTTAGGTCTAGTGGGGCTTGAAGGGGGTACATGGGAATCTTCTTTTCTATATGGTGCTATTTTAGGGGCAACAGGCTTATGTTTTGCTGGACTGACGTCTTTCTTTGCCCAACTTTCAGATACTTCTAGAGGAACATCTAGCCTATCTTTTGGTGCACTTATTGTGTTTTATATCTTCCGAGCAATAGGAGATGTCAGCTTAGAAGGGCTTGCCCTTATTTCCCCACTAGGGTGGACTGTTCGAACAGGAGTATTTGTGGATAATGAGTGGTGGCCTGTACTCGCATTAATAGTAACTGGGGTAATATTTGCTGGTTTAGCTTTATACCTAAACATAAAGAGAGATATTAATGTAGGAATACTACCTACTCGCAGTGGTAGACAACGAGCTCCGTGGTATTTAAAAACATCATTAGGCTTAACTTGGAAATTAGAAAGAAATAGTATTATTGTTTGGACTCTCGGGATTTTTCTCATGAGCGCAGCTTTTGGTGCCATACTCGGAGATTTAGAGACTTATTTTTCAGATATGGAATACCTTCAAGCCTTTCTACCTCAGGGTGATGAGACAGATATGACACAGCGTTTTATTACTATGCTCATTCAAATTATGTCTATCTTTACAGCCATACCTGCAGTACTGACGATTTTAAGGCTAAAAAAGGACGAAAAACTAGGGCTTATGGAAAACTTCTACAGTCGCGCCCTTTCTCGAAATAAAGTAATGAGTAATCATACGATTATTGCCTTTTTCTCTACGATCATCATGCAAGGCTCCATTGGATTAGGGCTCTATCTTACTTCCATAGGAGTCATGGAGCAAAACCTTGTATTAGGCAATACTATGGTAGAGGTATTTATCTATTTACCAGCAATTTGGGTCATAATCGGACTAAGCCTTCTATTCGTTGGGACGTGGTCTAAAGGCAGTAGCCTTGTATGGCTATATATTGTTTTTACTTTTATAGTATTATACCTTGGAAATCTCCTAGACTTTCCTCAGTGGCTAAATGATCTATCTACATTTAACCATATACCAGAAATATCTCAAGACCTAATAAACTGGACCCCTGTATACGCTTTAAGTGCGCTAGCTTTATTTTTAGGATTTGTTGGATTTACTGGGTACAATAAGAGAGATATACAGTAAAGCAGTACCACGTTATCTACTATACACATTAAACTTCTATCTCATTATCATTAATACATAAAAACCCACAGCTGATAGTGGGTTCTTCTTTTACTATTTTATCTCATTAGTTGTAATTAAATTATAATTATACATTTATTATAATATTATAAAACAATACCCTTGCATTAAAATATTATAAGTGATACCCTTTAAAGGGATATTCTAAGTTTTTCCATTTGAAAAGTAGGTACACTTACATTACTTTATATGTCGCAGCAATCATCTCCTATGATTGTTTATATAAAAAACACAGCAAGTATGTAACGAAAAGATAATTTGGAGGGAAGAAATTTGAAAGACGATACTGAAAAATTTATTGTTACAATTAGTATCCTGGGATTTATGGGTTTTTTAGCAAATGGAGATAATTATGCAGTGGCTCCATTACTGATCAATATATCCAAAGATTTAAACATTACGATTACCCAAACTGGACTCTCTGTAACATCCTATATGCTTTGTTTTGGAATTTTTACTATTTTTTTTGGTCCTTTAGGCGATCGATTTGGAAAGACTAGGATTATCAATATAGCTGCTTTTGGAACCGCCATATTTAGTATGCTGGGTGCATTATCTTATAATCTACCATCTTTAATCTTTTTCAGGTCTGTCAATGGAGCCTTTGGCGCAGGAATTTTCCCAGTTTCTATTGCTTTTATAGGTGGATGTTGTACAGATAAAAACAGACAAAAATGGATAGCAAAATTCTTTGGGATGATGTTTCTTGGTGGTGCATCTGCCACAGCTATAGGAGGAGCCATCGCTTATTTTGGTTCTTGGCGAGCCGTTTACTTTATTTATGGTTTCCTAGAATTAATTGTTGCCTTTATGATGCTAAAATCTCTAGAAAAAGAGCCTGGTGTCATAAATAAATTGGATATTGTAGGAGTATATAAGAAGGCATTTGCGAATAAGGAATTAGTCAAAGTTATTTGCACCATTTTTTTAGTTGGCTTTAGTGTTTTTGGAACTTTTACTTATTCCGGTCAGTTTATTACGGATCATACAGGATACAATATTTTAACAGTGGGCTTAATCCTAACCGTTTTTGGACTGGGCACCGTTATTGGAGGAAGATTAGCACCGCGACTACGACAAAAATACAATAAGAAATTCGTGCCTGCTGCAGCAATCCTAGGAACTGTTTCTTTAGCTATATTATTCTTTGCCACTACACCGCTACTCTTGTCGATTGGATTATTTGGATTTGGTTACGCCTTTATATCTATTCACTCTACCCTTACGACAATCGCTCAAGGTCTTATGCCTCAATTAAGGGGAACCGTTATGTCTTTGGTATCATTTGGTCTGTTTGGAGGGGGTGCTTTAGGTACCTTTGTAAACGGTATCGTTATACAAAACTCAGAAATTAAATGGACCTATGCTATTGGTGCTATTCTCATGGCCATCGTATTCTTCATGACTTCAAAAGTTGTCGATGTAAGTATTCGTAAAGAAGAAGCGGGAGCATTTCCTGCATAATATCCCTAAGGGGTCGTAGAGTTTATCTTACGGCTTCTTTTTTTTATAATTTTACTTTTCAAATTCACCTAATACTTTAATGGATATTATTACAGTAAATACCATTATATCGCAATTAATATATGTCTTTTCCCCTTAAATTCTTATAATAAACCACTACTAATATTGCGTTTATTCCAATGACAAAGATGATATAGAAAATTATAAAACCAACAAATATTTACTGGATAATATTCCCATATAGAAATTACATATGCCTTTTCCCCTTAAATTCCTGTAATAAGCTACTAAAAATATTGCATTTATTCTCATGACAAAGATGATATAGAAAATTATAAAAATAGCAAATAATGCTAGTATTATTTAATAGTTTATGGTATATTTTAAATGTAGTTTGTGATAATTTTATTAATAAATTAATCACAAATAATTTTTGGGGGTGCACTCATGTTTCAAGAAGAAATTCTTAGTGTAGCAACTGCTGCGAAGAAAAAATGGACCTTTTTAAGAGATAATCCTATGGGCTATTTAATTTCAGCCATGATGTCAGGTATGTTTATAGGATTTGGATCAATTCTTATAGGTTGCGTAGCAGGAATGATGACTGGTATACCTTTTGTAAAACTAATACAAGGATTTAGCTTTTGTGTTGGTTTGAGTCTAGTTATCATCGCGGGAGCAGAATTGTTTACAGGAAATAACTTTGTTATGGCTGTAGGCTCTATTAAAGGTACTGTAACGTGGAAAGAGACAGCAAAAGTTTGGTTAATGTGTTATGTAGGTAATTGGATTGGTTCTATATTAGCGGCTGTGGCATTCTACGCTTCAGGACTTAATTTCGAAGGAATGACAGAAGCTGTTGCAGCTACTGCTTATGCAAAAATGACTATTCCTTTAGGGCAATTATTTATTCGCGCTATTTTCTGTAATATTCTAGTATGTTTAGCTGTATGGAGTGCTACTCGTGCTAAATCAGAGAGTGGCAAGTTAATTATGGTCTTTTGGTGTATATATCCTTTCGTCGCAATGGGCTTCGAGCATAGTGTTGCTAATATGAGCACTTTAACTATGGGACTATTAAACCCAGCTGGTCATGCTATAACCTTATCTGGTTACTTCTACAATCTCTTTTTTGTTACTATAGGTAATATGATTGGTGGTATCGTTTTTGTAGCTCTTCCTTATCTCTCTATAGCTCGTGATACGAAAAAATCAGAAGCTATTGAAAGCAATTAAAATATTGTAAATTTGAAATTATATCACAAATAATACTTAATAGTTTGTTAATAATAGTTTAATATAAAAGTACCAGTGTGAATTTGTAATCGATTCATACTGGTACCTTTGTTATAATTTAATCACAATTCTCTCATCCTAGTTTAAACAGACTAATTGCTATATAGCACTTAGTCTGTTCTCTTATCACCCCAAAAGAATAGATTAACCGTTCCAGGGCCCGTATGACTACCAATGGTCGTTCCAATATTGGATAGTTGAACTTTACCGTTTAATTTTGAAAATTTTTCTTCAATAAGTTGAGCCAACTTTTGTGCATCTTCCAGAGCATCCGCATGTGAAATAAAACATTTTTTGCTATAGTCTAAACCATTTTCAGCATGTTCCGTCATCTGATTTAAAGTCTGATTGATTACTTTTTTCTTTCCTCTGACTTTAAATCGCGGAATGAGACGACCTTCCATATCAATGTTCAAAAGTGGATGGATATTTAGCATATTGCCAACCCATCCTGAAACTTTTGATACTCGACCTCCTCGAACGAGATAAGTCAAATCTGAAACAAAAAACCAATGATGCATATTGAGCTTATATTCTTCAATCCAGCTATACAATTCATCTAAATCCTTACCTTCGTCTCGCAAATCCGCAAGAGTTTCCATGAGTAGACCCAATCCTCCAGATGCGGCAAGTGAATCAACTATGTATAATTTTCGGTCTGGGAATTTCTCTAATAAAGTGTTTTTTGCTATATTAGCAGAACTAATCACTCCTGAAAGACCGCTTGATAGTTCTACATGGAGGATATCTAATCCCTGCTCTAAAAATGGTGTAAAGTACTTCACGAACTCATCTACATTAATCTGTGTCGTCTTTGTCGATGCCCCTTGTCGCATTGCTTCATAGAATTTTACTAGAGGCATAGATTGACCTAAATCATCTACGTATTCTTCATCGTTTAAGAAATAATGATAACAAATATAATGGATATCTCTTTTTTCAAAATGCTCTTTTGGTAAATCTGCAGTCGAGGAACTGCTCAGTATAAAATCCCCCATAATCACTTCTCCCTATTTTATGCTTTTATTATTTATATTAGATAGTTTAGATATCTAGTAATACCAGAACAAATAGCCTTAATTATTTTTACAACTGTGTCCTTTGCAAGAAAAATCCTTTTGCAATTTAATACGATCAAAACTACCATCTATTCCATCATATTGTAGCATTACTCCATCTAATGTTCCTTTCAGTCCTAGAAGGATTTTTATGCATTCATTTGCCTGTAGGCAACCAATCACTCCTGCTGTAACTCCGATAATCGGTAAAGGGGGCTTTAGCTTGATGTTTTCAAAACCAATACATTCTAGGCAAGCTGTTTCTTGTCTAACATTCATGATCCAGCCATAAAACCCTTGTACTCCAGCCTCGACTAATGGAATACCCTGTTTTATGCATTCTCTACCGACGAGTATCCTCGTTTGAATATTATCTACACAATTCACTACAACATTTGCGCTTTGGATGATTTTGCTTGTATTATCTTCATCTAATTTTTCTTTAATCCCAATAATTTCAGTTTCACTATTAAGTGCATGGAGCTGCTCTTTTGCGGACTCAATCTTTAGCCTACCTATATCCCCCTCTCCGTGAAGAAATTGGCGATTTAAGTTGGATTCGCTCACTTCATCATAATCGATAATAATCAATTTACCTATTCCTGCAAGAGTCAAATACGTTAGCACAGGGCTTCCAAGCCCTCCACATCCGATTACTACAACAGTTGATTTACCCAGTTTTTCTTGTCCTTCTTGCCCTATTTCATCCATAATTATTTGACGTTCATATCTCATTCTTCTACCTCCTAAGTGAAGAAGATTGTTATATATCCTCCATATTTTATCCTTTATCTTAGAATACCATCTGTTAATATAATATACTATAGTTTTTTGCTATTTATTAACAATGTCTTAAAGATACACTAAAGGGGTGATTGATTATCACCCCTTTAGTAGTTTATTATTTAATTGTAAACAAATCCTTCTATCTTCGTATTGGCAAAGTATAGATGGAACCACTACATTTGCAGCTTGCTTCAAATATATTATAATTTTATTATAACAAGTCCTTCATTAAAGAATATCTGTTATGTTCAGCCACCTCCTACAGGTGGAAAGATGGCTAGAATATCTCCTTCTTTTATGTAATCATCTAATTTAGCATGTCGTCCATTTATTAGATAGATTGCAACATCCTCATAAGGAATTTGAAGATAGTCAAGCACTTCGTACGCATTTTTATAGGTCTTAGGGTCTAAAAACTGTACTTTTTCTCTCCCTTCTCTAAATGTTGCAAAAAGCCTCACTTCAATCATCTACATTAACCTCCTAACACTTAAAATTAGAAAACATCCCAACAGATGTCTTTCTTCTAAAAGAAAAGTCATCTATTGGGATATAAAATTATTTAATATAGATACTATTTATCTAACCCAAGGCGTGCTAGAGTCTCTTCAGTTGGGAACGCATTTTCCCATCCACGTGCTTCGTAATATTCAGGTAATGTAATGTTTATTTTACTTAACATGCCTTTTGAAGGACCATTTGTAATAGGCTCTTCTGTTAAACGCTTTGGTAATCCATCATCTTCTGACTTCATTCCAGCAGCTTTGTTAAACATACGTTCAATATTATAGATTCTTTCTCCTACAAGAAGAAGTTCTTCTGCAGTATATTCTGTTCCTGTAGCTGCATTTAATAGATTTGCATATTCATCTGCACCTAGTGCAAAAGATGTAAATAAACATAATCCCATAGAATCGATAACAGCGGTTAAATCTTGGAAGATTTTAGTCAAAGCAGCTTTTCCTTCTATTTCTGTACGATCTGCAGGAGCTGGCAGTCCTAAAACTTCTGGAGATATAGTATAAGAACGAACATGGCATCCGCCTCTATTGCTAGTAGCATAACCAATACCAATTCCTTGGATTCCACGAGCATCATAAGCAGGAATCTCTAATTTTTTTACAGTCATAGATAGCTCTGGATGACCATAGTGCTCACATAAAGCCATAGATCCTTGTGCCATTAATTTAGCTAATGGACTTTTTCCTTCTCCGATTCTTCTAGTCCACTCAACAATGGCTTTTGAACTTCCGAAAGCAAGTGGAATGCCATCACATTCTTCTTCTTTAATATAGCCATTATCATAAAGTTCCATAGCAGATGCAATCGTACATGGTGTTGAAATAGCATCTAGACCATACTCGTTACATAGATAGTTTGCTTCATTAATAGCCTCTAAATCATTTACATCACAGTTACTTCCATATGCCCATAATGGTTCATACTCTGGTCCGCCAGTTATTTTACCCTTTAGATCAATAACTCGACCACAACCGATAGGGCATCTATGGCAAAATCCTTGTTTAACAAGGTGATTGTCTTTTAGTGTTTCACCAGATATGTCATCAGCTTTATCATAATAAGATTCTTGCCAGTTTCGAGTTGGAAGGGATCCTGTGCTATTAATAATATTAACTAATACTGCTGTACCAAAAGATGGAAGTCCACCACTTGTTACACCGTTTTCTTTAATTTTTGCGAGACAAGCTTTAGTAGCTTCTTTTAATTTGTCAGCATCATTTGGTTCAATAACTGTTTTCGTAGCTGTAACTGTAATGGCCTTTAAGTTCTTAGATCCCATAACAGCACCTACGCCACTTCTACCTGCAGCACGGTGTTTGTCGTTCATAATTGCTGCCATTAGAGACAGATTCTCTCCAGCAGGTCCAATATTAAGTACAGAACACTTAGGATAAACTTCTTTTAATAAATCATCTACTTCTTCACTTAGTTTTCCCATGTATTGGTCTGCAGGAAGGATTTCAATTTTTTCATCTTCAATATTTATGTACACAGGTTTATCCGATTTGCCTTCAACGATAAGCGCATCCCATCCTGCGTATTTTAATTTTGCGCCCCAAACACCACCAGAGTTTGAACTGGCAATAAAATTATTTAGTGGTGACTTTGTAACAACCATGTATCTACCTGCCGTAGGTGAGGATGTACCTGTCATTGGTCCAGGAATATAGACAAGTTTATTTTGCTCTGATAAAGGATCAACAGTAGCTATTCCTTCATCATAAATGATTTTTGTTCCTAGGCCTCTTCCGCCAATGAATTTTTTTGCTAGGTCAAAGTCAAGTTCTTCCGTTTGAATTACTCCTGTAGAAAGATTAATTCTCGCTAGTTTACCATTGTAAGCAGTTTTCATTAAAAAAAACCTCCTTATATTTATCACGCATTCTATGCCTGCGTGTATTGTTAACGATTAACAATTCAAGCTACATAGAATCCTTTCCAAACACGGGAGGCATTAATTAAACGGTTAATACCCAATGGTTATATTTCCTGCTAATATAACTCGGATTCTTTATTTATACTTTTATTATAATATACAATTCATATTTTTTCAACAATACATAATAATAGTTTTATGCTCTAGAAATCTACTTCTTTTCCTTCGTAAGCATATTCAAACAATTTTTTCATTTCTGCAACAGATATTTCTCTAGGATTGGTTCCTGTACAAGGATCTCCTACAGCTAATTCTGCAACTTCGTCTATGTTTGATTTGAATTTTTCTTCTGTTACACCAAATTCTTTTAGAGATCCTGGCATTCCCATTGAAGCTCTTAAATCTTTAACTGCTTGAACTAATGCTGCAACTAATTCATCTGTTGTTTCACCTTTTAATCCAAGTCTCTTCGCTAAGTCTGCATAGTCTGCTGCTGCTACTTTAGCATTAAACTGAATAACATATGGTAAATAGATTGCGTTTGAACGACCATGTGCTATACCATAATGATGTGAAGATTTATGAGCCATTGAGTGAACGATTCCAAGAATAGCATTAGAGAAAGACATACCTGCCATCATTTGAGCAACGTGCATTTCACCTCTTGCTTCCATATCGCCTTCAAAAGATTTATGTAAGTTGTCAAAAATCATTTCTGTCGATTTGATTGTTAACCCATCAGAAATAGGATTTTTTGCAGTTGCTACATATGCTTCAAAATTATGTGTTAAAGCATCCATTCCAGTATCAGCTACAAGTGTTTTAGATAAGCCTTTAACCAGATTTGTGTCAGCGATTGCAATATCTGGAGTTAAATTGTAGTCTGCAAGAGGATATTTAAAGCTTGTTTCATCATCTGTTATTACTGAGAATGAAGTAACTTCTGTACCAGTACCACTTGTAGTTGCTATAGCAATAAATTGTGCCTTTTGTCTTAATGGTGGTAGTGAGAATGGTTTTGTAGCTTCTTCCAAAGTCATTTCTGGATATTCATAGAACAACCACATAGCTTTTGCAGCGTCTATTGGTGAGCCGCCACCAATGGCAACGATTACGTCAGGTTGGAATTTTTTCATTGCTTCAGCGCCACGTTTAACAGTATTGATTCCAGGATCAGCTTCAACGCCATAGAATAATTCTGTTTCGATATTGGCTTCTTTTAATAAACTTTCGATTTTAGGAATAGTTCCGTCTTTAATTAATCTTTCCGAACCGAAAACCAATATTGCCTTTTTACCTTTAACATCTTTTAAATGATCGATCGCATTTTCACCATAATAAATATCTCTTGGTACAGTAAATCTTAGCATAATAATTTCCTCCTAATTTATAATTATTTTGATTCTTCTTAATTGTAAGATAATTATCAAACTTCCGCAAGTACTTACTTTTAAGTAGTCTAGTTACTTAAATCACTGAATTGAAAAAAATTTAATCAGATTTTATACTTTAATCCCTTACAGGTCAAGAATTTGCGTGTTCTTTAAGACTCAAAAAAACTGTTAAATTGTCAAATGATATTATATAAATATTTTTTTTATAATCAATATTTAATATAATATGTGAATGAAATCGATTTATGATAATATTTAATTTAACAATCATTAAAATATAAATGTTTAAACCACCTTGAGCTGAGACTTTGTGCAAAAAAGAATCCAAGCCTTTTGACTTGGACTTTTTTTAATTTTCGATCTTTTCATATTCTACTGATCTATACAATTCTATTCTATCCTCTAAAGTTGGATGAGTGTGATACCATATTTTATAGATATTAGACGGGCGTGGTAAACCTAGACTTGTTTTTGTTAATTTTTCCATGGCACTGACCGCAGATTCCCTATCCTCTGTTAGTGAAATTTCATATCGATCCGCCTCAATTTCCATACTACGAGATAGGTAGCTAGAAATAGGATTAGATAAAAATGAAAACAGATTGAGCATTATAATCAACAAAGGAATGGATGCATAAGTACATAAGTCTTTGAAGCCAAAAGCACCATTGGATAATTTAAGAATGCATGTTGACAAACGGTATACTAAGTAAATAATCAAGAATATGCTAATGGAACTAATAATAATGCTCTTGCCTATATGACCTTTTTCATAATGTCCAATCTCATGAGCAGTAATGCTTAATACCTCATCTTCCTCTAAATTATTAATCGTTGTATCCCACAGGACAATCCTTTTAGAATCGAAAATACCTGTCATATAGGCATTCATAGTTTTTGTATCTTTGCTCTTATCTACTTTATAGATCCCAGCATCTTCTATACCTGCTTTTGAGAGCAATCCTTCAATTTCTTGACCAAGCTTCTCATCTTCAATTGAGGTATATTCATTAAAAATCGGATCAATCACTAGGGGTGAAATAAAGGTAATAAAAATTATTATCGGTATAATAATCAGAGCTATTTTAAACCACCAAGTCTTAGGATGTTTATAAATAATAAGGTATGGAATCCATAAAAATAGCGAAATAATCAAATCATTAATTAAAAATTCTTTTATATTTATTTCAAGCCACCTAAAAAAACTCTGATCGCTTAGTCCGTATTTATGAGGTAAGATATAAGATGAATAAAAATCTAGTGGCAAACTAATAAGAAATATCAGACTAAAAAATATCATTCCATAAAGAATACCTGATTGAAACACCCCCTTCCTATTTCCTGCTAAAGTGCTTATCCTCTGTGAAAAACCTGAAGTTAAGAAAAGCAAAGGGATTATAAAGGTAAGTAGTAATCGAACTCCCCAAACCTTTAAATTATCCTTTCGAAAAGAGTAAGCTTCCTCTTGTAACTGTGGATATTCTACCCTAAGGTCATTCATATTATTTATTTCAGCAAAATAAACCACCATTATAAAAAGTATTAATAATGCAAAAAACAACACCATCGCCCTCTGTAACTTTTTGTTCACTCCATCACCTTCCTATCTATAAATTCTTATAACAGGATAAAAATCAATTATACAGAGACTTAAATATTGTCTCCTAAATCTTTATATATGATTTATAACTTTATATTATTACCAAAATTAATTGTATCCTAAAAAGGAATCCAAGATTATCTTCTTGGATTCCTTTTTCACTTACTTTAAGATTAAAGCTTGATTAACTATTCATTACCTTTGACCTTAACTCCTGCCCCAGTCACCCTAGGGCGCAGCGAAGGATCTTGACCTAAAAGGAATGCAATATGCTGATGACTGACAGCTGGTAGCTAGAGTGTCGCAGACACTCATTTCCTGTTTTTAATATAATCAATAAAAGCATCCGCCTGTTTAAACAAATAGGAAGAGCTTGCTGTTAGTTCAAGTTTTCCATCCTCATTAACCTGTTCCATTCCATGGGCAATACTAAGGCGAGGACGATTCATTACGTCCATATTCGTAAAGCTTAATAAAGTCACTAAATGATCTTGGGCAACTAAAGTACCTGAGAGACCTGGTGTTATTCCACTGATTGCCGCTGGTTTTCTACTTAGGACATGTCCTTCTACTTCGCTAAATGGTCTAGACAGCCAATCAATTGTATTTTTTAGTACACCTGAGAAAAAGTGATTGTATTCAGGTGCAAAAAACCATACCCCATCTGCTACCTTTACTTTTTCTCTTATTCTCTGGACTTCTTCTGGCGCCGGATACTCTATATCCTGATTGAAAAATGGAACACCGCTAATGTTAAGGATTTCAAAATTCGCTTTGCCCTCTACATAACTCTGTGCTATTTTAGCAAGCTGAAGGTTTAAGGAGTCCTTTCTCAAAGAACCTACTATGGCCACAATATTAATCTTATCCATTTACAATTCTCCTTTACAATATGATTAGAATATTTCACTATAGCTATTTTACCATAATGATGTAGTATCTTTGTATTGTAAAACAGTTAATAATCCTCTGATGTAAGATATGTATTAATTTTAATCTTGATATGTCTAAATATAAAGTTCCATATTTTTCACGAAACTATTTAGAAAGAAATTTCTAAGCTTTATTACAAAATTAGCTTCTATTTCTTCCTCAATGTTTGTTTATAAAAGAATCAAATATAACACAAAAAACGCGCAAAAGCTTTTAATATACTAGATAATGTTATAAGATGGTAATAATATCTTAATTATCAGTTCGAAAGTTGGTGTGTAAAATATGAATTCTGATGTTTCTGATAAAATGAAGAAATCCAACCCTATTATATATAATCAACTCTCTGATTATAAATTTGCTATAATCAGCTTTCTTGTTTCTGGATTAATTTTTTATTCTGTTCGATTTTTAGAAAAATACATATATCAAGTTTTTGGAACGAACCAATATCTAATTTTTCATACGATAGTTGAATTTGCAAGCATTATCATGTGTGTAGCTAGTTTTCTTGTGGTTTACTATGTTGGAGATCGAGATAAAAGGCTCAGAATAAAGGTATTAGCAGGAGTATTACTCCTTGTAGGGTGTATAGACTTTTGGCACACCTTTTCTTACAATGGAATGCCTGGTTTATTAGTACCAAGTTCTGTACAAGGAGCTACTACATATTGGATTATTGGACGATTTATATTAGCAGGAGGAATACTACTTTGTAGTTTCATCTCAATAGATGTAAACGTGCATTCTATACGTAAAAGCATTCTTGTAGGTTTACCTTTATTTCTATCACTTTTTATTCTTTATATTCTAAGTTACTATCCTACCGTATTACCTCCCCTCTTCATCGAGGGCGAAGGGCTTACTCCTTTAAAAAATTGGTTAGAATATGTAATTATTTTAATGATGTTTATCGCCTTTATTAAATTTCTTATAGAATATGGAAAAAGCAAACGCAATACACTTGCCTATATGATTGTAGCCCTAATTGTAAGTATGTTTTCTGAACTTGCTTTTACAAATTATGGTAATGTTTACGATACTTATAATCTTTTAGGTCATGTCTATAAATTAATTGCATCTTATATGATTTTTAGGTTACTGTTTATCTTCAATATTAATTATCCCTATGAAGAGCTGGATAAAGCAGAAAAAGAGATTAGCAAATACGCAAACAACTTAGAAGTATTAGTACGGCACAGGACAGAAGAAGTTGAAATTGCAAATGAACAATTGTTACAAGATCTTGAATACGCAAAAAGCATACAAAAGGCTATAATGCCTATAAAACATGAGAATTTTGATAATGTGGAAGTATATAGTGAGTATATTGCCTTTGAAAAAGTGGGCGGGGATTTTTATGGATTCGAAAATTTAGGTAGCGATCAGTTATCTTTTTACATTGGAGATGTAGCAGGGCATGGCGTACCAGCTGCAATGATGACCATTTTTTTAAAGCAAACCCTTGTAATGTCTAATTATCATAATAGTACAAAAGAGTTTTTTCATCCAAAAGAAGTTATTCAAAATCTTTACAGAGAGTATAATGATACAGATTTTCCTTTAGAAATGTATGCGGTGATGCTATACGGAATATTTAATAAAAAAAACAACGAGATGATTTTTTCTTCTGGTGGGCTCAATACCTTCCCATTGATTTATGAAGGTGAGGGAAATGTAAGAGTTGTAGAGCACACTGGCTTTCCCATTTGCAAATTTGGAGAAGAATTTTGTAATTCCTTTAATGAATATACCGTACAATTATATAAAGGGAACAAAGTGCTTTTTTATACAGACGGATTAATCGAAATTACAAATATTCACGGAGAAGACTTTAGTGAAGCTCGATTAGTAAAAGTAATGAGCGAATATGGTCATTTATCACCTAAGGAATTGTCTTACAAGATTACGAAAGAAATTAAAAGATTTTCTAATGGCGTAAAGCCAAAAGATGACATACATTACTTTATTGTAGAGTTACATTAATGATTAAACACATCATCTCTTGTCCTATACTTAAATATCCACAATTTGCTAAGTACTACAGAAAAATTTTCTTTAATAGCCTATTAAAGAGGCTTGGAATACAAAATGTATATATTTGTAATATTATACTTTTCATAACATTAGAATTGACATATATCAAGCAATACCTTACAATTATTAATGTGATAGTCCGCATTTCCGATAAATGTACGTACAACAAAATGTCATGTGGAGTGCTTTTTTATTATCTTCTTAATTATATATTGCTTTAATTTATTCACATTCACCGACATACTGGTATAAAGACTTTATGACTTTTTGTACGCAAATTATGTTACTGGAAAGAAGTGAAGAGAATGCAGTCTGAATTACAATATGGCAGTAATGCTGGCAACCGTTATGATTTTAAAATTACGCAAAAAGTATTAGCTGGCAAATGGAAAAATATTTTAATATGGAATATACACTTACATAAGAATATTCGATTTAATAAGTTTAAAAAGTTTATACCTGATATAACTACAAAAATGCTGAGTCAAGAGTTAAAGTTCCTTTGTGACCACGATATTGTAGAAAAAACGATTTATAATTATGTACCGCCAATGGTTGTATATTCTCTCACTGAAAGAGGAAAAAGCTTGGTGCCCATACTTGTAGCAATGAATCAGTGGGGAATACATAATAAAGACATATTAGAAAATAAAAAGGAATCTTGAGAATAAGATTCCTTAATTGATTGAAAATCTGAACTTCCCTAGTTATAAAATAAAGCTACAGAACATCTAGATTCTGTAGCTTTTACTTTTAATTTATGCTTAGAAATCTACTTCTTTTCCTTCGTAAGCATACTCAAACAATTTTTTCATTTCTGCTACAGATAATTCTCTAGGATTAGTTCCTGTGCAAGGATCTCCTACAGCTAATTCTGCAACTTCGTCTATATTAGATCTGAATTTTTCTTCTGTCACGCCAAATTCTTTTAGAGATGCTGGCATACCCATTGAAGCTCTTAGATCTTTAACTGCTTGAACTAGCGCTGCAACTAATTCATCTGTTGTTTCACCTTTTAATCCAAGTCTCTTCGCTAAATCAGCATAGTCCGCTGCCGCTACTTTAGCATTAAATTGGATAACATATGGTAAATAGATCGCATTTGAACGACCATGTGCTATACCATAGTGATGTGAAGATTTGTGAGCCATTGAGTGAACAATTCCTAGAATAGCATTAGAGAAAGACATACCTGCCATTAATTGAGCAACGTGCATTTCACCTCTTGCTTCCATATCGCCTTTAAATGAATTGTATAAAGTATCAAAAATCATTTCTGTTGATTTAATTGATAAGCCATCAGAAATAGGATTTTTTGCAGTTGCTACATATGCTTCAAGATTATGTGTTAAAGCATCCATTCCAGTATCAGCAACAAGTGTTGGAGTCAAGTTTTTAACAAGATTTGTATCAGCAATTGCAAGATCTGGTGTTAAATTATAGTCTGCAAGAGGATATTTAAAGTTTGTTTCATCATCTGTTATTACAGAGAATGAAGTAGCTTCTGTACCAGTACCACTTGTAGTTGATACAGCAATAAATTGTGCCTTTTGTCTTAATGGAGGTAATGAGAATGGTTTTGTAGCTTCTTCCATAGTCATCTCAGGATATTCATAGAACAACCACATAGCTTTTGCAGCATCTATTGGTGAGCCACCGCCAATGGCAACGATTATGTCAGGTTGGAATTTTTTCATTGCTTCAGCGCCTCGTCTAACAGTGTTGATTCCAGGATCGCTTTCTACTCCATAGAATAATTCCGTTTCGATGTTAGCTTCTTTTAATAAATCTTGGATTTTAGGAATAGTACCATCTTTAATAATTCTTTCTGAACCGAAAATCAATATTGCCTTGTTTCCCTTAACATTTTTCAAATGATCGATCGCATTTTCACCATAGTAAATGTCTCTTGGTACAGTAAATCTTAACATAGTTCATTCCTCCCAAATTATAATTTAATACCATTTTTCTATATTGTAAGATAATTATCAAACGTGCGCAAGTACGCACTTTAAAGTAGTATAGTTACTAATAGGTAATTATTGGAATTATTTTCAGAATGAGGTAAATGTAGTAAGTACCGATAAGATAGATATAATAAGAGCCCATAGCAGATTTCCTATCGCTATGGGCTTTGTTTCTAATTTAATTAATTTAAAAACTAAAATCAAATTTTTACTCTATATGAATGCTTATCTCTTTGCCCTTCATATATCCTTCTAATTCGCTTACTACTCCAAGCACTGCATTAGACAATATATTCTGCACAAAAGGTACCATTTTGATGTCTTTGCCACCTATTTGCAGCTTTACTTTAGTGTTTTCTAATACACATTCTTCTCTTTTGGCTTTTCCCTTTAATATCATAGAGCCTAATTCACGGCAACTATAACCACATTCATTGCAACACTCCTCAGGAAATGCAGGAAGTTTATCATAAACTTTCTCTTCAATAAGATCAACTAATTTTTCTATATTTTCCATGGAGTTAATAGCTGGTAAACCCTGCAATTCATCTATTGTATTAGATATTCTTCCTGATATAGCAAATACAAGATCATCCATTCTTTCTAGTACTTCTTCCTCGTTATGAGCAGATATAATCTTTGGCACATCATAGTCATCCACACCTTCTAATACTACAAAATCATGATTATAAAAGCTTAAGATGTGATCTATGTCTAGTTTGTTTTGAAAGAGTATGTCTGTTTCATGATAGCCTCTAGCAGTTACTAATTGAGATCCTGCGTTTTTATGTCTATGGGTATTTGTACCCTCTGTATCTATAGCAAATTGTTCAAAATGTATTTCCTTCACTGAACCTACAGAATATCTTCTTTTTCTCAACTCTCTAATTATATTCTCTATGGTGGTGGTTTTACCTGACTGGGTGATTCCTGCTACAGAAAAAACCTTCATTTAATTCCCTCCAATATAAAAATAAAATATGATATAAGTAATAGTAAAAATAGTACTCATGATTATTATTAAATAATCCACTCCCGACATTTTTAAAGTTAAATAGCTCGTACGATTATCATAAGCTCTAAAACCTCTCATCTCTATAGCTATGGATAATTTCTCTGCTTTTGATATTGTAGCCACTAGTATAGGTGTAAATATATAAGAATACATACTTATCCTTTTGCTTATGGGAATTTGATTGATTTCTATTCCCCTTAATTGAATTGCAGTTAAAGAATCTTTGATTTCCTCCCCCAATATGGGCAAAAATCGCGTTCCTATTGCTACCATAAAGGCTATGTCATAAGGTAACCCCCATTGTACAAATCCCTGTATAAGCTCCCTGGAGCTTGATGTGGTGATTATGGTAGCGGAAAATATAATAATCATCATTCGCAAGATAAATTGTAAGCCTTTTTCCAAGCCACTGGTACTTAAAATAGTAAAATCTCTAATAGCAAGAATTGCTTCTCCTTCAGGTGAGAATATACTTTGTATGATTGCTAGAGCTATTATAGCGTACAATAAGCCTTTTACTTTCTTTATACTTCTCTTTAAATCAATTTGAAAAAACGTCCCAATAATAATCGTTATTAGTAAAATTATAGTCAGTTCTATGATATTCTTGATTAAAAGACCTAAGGTAGAAATACATAAGATAATAATCAACTTTGTCCTGGGATCAAATTTAATTTCTTTGGTCATCAATGATTTCCCCTCTGTGGATTTTTATCACTCGTTGAGAAAGTTCCTCTATAATAAATTGGTCATGGCTTATAACGGTCATGCCGATTCCTTCTTCTCTTAATTGATTTAATTGATTCAGTAATTCTCGTTTTCTTTCTATGTCTAGTCCAGTAGTTGGTTCATCTAATATTAAATACTCTGGTTTATTAATTAAGATTGTAGCAATAGCAAGCCTTTGTTTTTCTCCTTGACTTAATAACAAAGGGGACGATTTTCTCAAATGATTCAATTCAAATATCTCTATTAATTCGTCAATTTGTTGTTGTATACTTAGTTCATTTACATCTTTAAATTTAAGAATAAAACCTAATTCTTCTTCTAAAGTATTCGTAAAAAAGTGTTTTTCTGGATTTTGAAAAAGATATCCTATTTTTGATCCAACTAGAGCTAAAGACATTTGAGAAACGTCTTCATCTAGAATATAAACGCCTCCTATAGTAGGCTTTAAAATACCCATCATCAATTTACCTAAAGTGGTTTTGCCGCTACCATTGGATCCTACTATGGATGTAACTTCATCTTTGCTGATCTTTAGATTTAACCTTTTTATTATAGTCTTGTTACTTGTATAGCCAAAGGATAGCTCCTTTAGTTCTATGAAGTTCAATCTATTCACCAGCCTTTATATTCTTGTAATTTTCCATTTTCTAGTTTTAGCACTCTATCTGCTATATCTAAATTTTCTAAATCATGTTCTACAGATACTATGGTTTTACCTTGATTTTTTAAATTTTTAATTACATTTTTAATCTTCTTTCTTCCCTCTATATCTACTTGAGCCAAGATTTCATCAAATAATAATATATCTGGCTCCATCGCTAAAACTGCTGCAATTGCCACCAGTTGTTTTTGTCCTCCAGACAAATTATTGGGATTTTCGTACCGATACTCTTCCAAATTGACCATCTGAAGTACTTTGGTTATTCTTCTTCCAATTTCATCTTTTTCAATTCGAAGGTTTTCAGGACCAAAAGCGATTTCATCTTCTATAGTAGGCGAAAAAAGTTGAGAATCTGGATCTTGAAATACAATTCCTACTCTCTTGGTTATATCTAATATTTTTAAACATCTAACTTCTTCTCCCCATAATTTTACTTGACCTTCAATTACTCCCTGACGAATATGGGGTATTATTCCGCAGATAATGTTTAGTAAAGTGCTCTTGCCATTACCACTTAACCCTACTAGAGTTAAAACCTCCCCTTTTGGCACTGTCAAATCTACACCTTGTAATATATTACTGGAGCTAGACTTGTACCTGAATTTCAAATCCTTTATTTCTATAGGATGTATCATTTTATTTCTATCTCCGCAACAAATTTACACCATCTTTGGCTAAATGCATCTTTTCTAATAATTACTTGATATGGCCCACTACCGCCTTCTTCTTTGCTCTTTATAGGCTCTCCATCTTGCTTATACGCTAAATAAACATTCTCATCTTCTAGCACTTCATCAGGTTTTAATGCTACTGTATATCCATCTATTGCTCTAATATTTACCTGTTGTTTATCTTCAAGCCTTATTTCTGCTTCTTCTATTAGATTTTTCAAAGGAATACCTGTGTACTTATGTTCTTCTGGGTCTGTATTGCTGGAATCAAATATTGCAGTAAATTCTTCTTCACCTAATTTAATAATTTGATCATATGTAAACTTATCCTCTACATTATCACCTGTAATTAAAACTTCTGCATTTGCATGTGCTTCTTGAGAGTTTTTTATCAGCCCCCTATTTACAAGAGCAAAAATTGCTATAATGGCAATTAGGATGAGCATAATGATGCCAATTGATTTCTTATTCATTTATTGTCCTCCTTCCATTACTATGTATGGAACAATCATATTCTCGTATCTAAATTGACCGTGATCTCCAGCGTCTTTTGTAGAGTGCATGCCGTGATCTGCAGTAATAATCACTTTTCCATGCCATTTTGATACAAGCTCTTCTAAATATGTATCCATATAAGATAGTACGTCCATAGTTTGTGAAGCAAAGTCTCCATTACTGTGACCTGAGTCATCAATTCCATGAAAATGTGTAAACACAAGATTATAACCCTTGTCTAAAACATTTAAAGTAGACTCCTGTACCTCATCGTCAGTATATCCGTCTCCATCATCATCTACATTTAATACTGGCTGGATTTCTGTGTCTAAAATCCCAATATTTCCTTCAATATAGATCGCTTCTTTACCTAAATCCTGAACATATTTAAATATAGAATCTACTTGTAACTGTCTCTGCTTTCTAGAATAGACCCCATTTTCTGCAGGGGATTTTCCTGTAATGATTGCGGCTAATCCAGCATTGGTCACAGGGCGATAAACAGACAAGGCTTTTGTAGCTTCTGGTTGACTTGTTAAGAAAGGAATATGATTATTTTCTATGGCATGCTTATACTGATGATATCCAAATCCATCTAATACGATAAATAGTACGTCTTCGTCTTCTTTTACATATTTACCAATATCATAGTAAGAATCTTGGATACTGCCCTCAGGCGGATCTAAGATGACTCCCTTTACATCTTTAAGTCTTTCTTTACCACTGGCGCTAACATAGTCTATAGTATTAGAATTTGCCTCAAAATAGCTATTTGCCTCAATTGATTTTATATCTCCTAATGCATTCATCACTAGGGCATTTTGTAGACTTTCTTCTACCATATCTTCTAATTTAAAGATTCTTCTTTGTGTATACACGCTAGTATTGTAATGTACACCTTCTTTTTCAACACTAGATTCTCCCTCAAAATAAGTCAATAGGGTAGCAGAATTAGCATATAACTCCCCAGGGGTGATATTTCGAATGTTTTTTTCACTATTTATGATATTCATTCCTATATCTAATCTGTCTTCATCAGTGGACACGATTATTATTTCCTTTAAATGCTTTACATTGCTACTTGGGGGGTGATTATAGTGTATGGCTTCCCAACCATTTGCATCTGAAAAAGATATAAAGGAGCCCTCTAAGTTCATATCCTCAATCTTAGCCATCATGCCGTCTATTCCAACTAAAAAAATATCACTATTGTCACTTAAAGGGCTTACTTTTTCTAAAATATCTTCAAACTTAATCCCCTTTACACTTCCATCCTTCGTTTCTATATCTATCATATCAAAATCATCTTCTAAACTTCTGAGGGTAAAAGGTTCACTTACATCTCCTACAATATTGAGAGGAGGAGTATAGCTTGAGCTTGCCGATTGTTTTGTACAGGCAGAGATCATAGTAAAGCCAAAGATAAAAATTATAGATATTAAGATAAATTTTTTATTCATTTACATCTCTCCTATACAAATTTTCTAGCACTTGATTATTTTTTAATTTCTGTACTATTCCATGGGCTATAAGTCCACCTATACCACCTGAAAAGGCAGCAGCTGCTAATGTTAGTATCAAGGGCACCATAGGTAAGCGAAAAAACACCACATTGACTAAAAAAGTTCCGCTAATATTAGCTAATATTCCACTAATAAAGAAATGCCCTATTTTAAATCTTTTAGGTCTGGAAATAAGCACATATAAGTCTACAGCTAACCCTGGTAATATATATGTAAGAAAGCTCACAATCCCGTGAGTACCATATATTCCAAGGCTTACCACCATAATAGCCTGTACTGTAGAGGTTAAGGTGGCAACTCCTGCTCTTCCTATTAATCCAGTGCCTAAGACAATCCACATCATATACAGGCCACCTGCGATAGCCCCTCCAGGAATATAGAGGGGGCCAGTAATGATATGTGCAAGGGGAACAATAACTGGTTTTGTAGCTATGCCTAGGGTGGCCATAAGGGCAATTATAATAATGTCAAATATTGAAAATTTCCGAACTAAATTATTAAGCATAGAATTGCCTCAATTACTTAATAACTCTAATTTTAGCTAGTTGCTTAACACTATTCTTAGCTGGGTCTCCATCTATTAGAGATTGGATTGGTCCAGCTTCTTCTCCTAAAACTTCTCCGTCTACTATGTATGCTAAAATCGTTCCATCGGATTCTGCCATTTCCTTTGTATATTCAACAACATAACCATCTATAGCTTCTAATTCTAATGATGTATACTCTCCTACATTTGCATATGCTAATACATCTTTTAGTAGCATACCTGTATATTCGTTTGTTTCTTCACCTTTTTTACTAATGATCATAGCTGTTAAGTTTATCTCTTTTATTTCACCAATATTTTTTTCAGTAATTTCTATACTTTCTTCACCTGCTTCGATAGCGATTGTGAATGTTGGCTCTTGGCCTTCTGTTTCTGTTTCAGTTTGTGCGCCTGTATCTGCTGGTTTTTCTGCTTCTGTACTTGTTTTTTCTTGTTCAGAAGAACAAGCTACTAGCATAAATCCTAAAAGTGCTATCATAATTAGTGATAATATTTTCTTTTTCATTTTTTATGCTCCTTTTTATTTTATTTTTATAGATAATAAATTCTTTACAGATTTACTTTTTTCTAGGTTTTTAAAAGTAATTAATACGCTTCCATCTTCTTTGTTTATAATTCCTTGGCTTACATCATCAGATGAGATGTTTACAGAATAACCATCTATAGCAGTTAGCTCATATGCTTCTCCACTTAATCCAGTATCTTTTAATAGGTTTTCTAAGGATAGTCCATCTTCCTTGATTAGATTATCTACCTGCAAAGCTTTCTCTACAGATAAAACTGCTGTATCCCCTAGACGAAACCACAATAGATCTTTTACGGTCATACCCTTAGGCATATCAGGTGCCCCTAGCATAGGTGCATTTTCTCCTGTGGTTTTTATAAAAGCTTCACTAAATACCTGATTAGATTCACTTTTTTCAAAATCATCTGAAGCTTTTATGTATACTTCTCCACCTTTTTCCTTTATATACTTGTCCATTAAATCAGATGTCTTTATAGCTTGATCATCTGTATCACCGTAGTTAACCGTTTCTAAAGCAGTTATAGCAGAATCCAAAAAGATCAGATTGCTTAAAGTACTCTCTTCTTTTGACTCTGAAGACTTACTCGTTCCTATTAGCTGAATTTCAGACAATTGACTTACCCAGTACATGGCTCTTTCATCTGGGATGATTGTTCTAATGGGCTTTGATTCTTCGTGCAAAGGTTCTCCATCTATTTCATAGGCCAGAATAATATCTCTACTTTGTACGATATCTTTTGGAATATCAATAGAATACCCATCGGTAGCAACAAATCTCAATCCCTCTAAATCCTTAAGGGATACCTTGTGTTTTTGAAGCAACTCTTCTAAAAGCCCTCCCGTAACATTCATTTCGTTTTCTTCTCCACTAGATGAGATCGATATCACGTCTTTCGTGACTTTTTCAAGTGCTTTTATTTCATCTACAGGCACTTTAATGCCACCTTCTTGCAACCCAATTATGGTAATTGTATCGCCACCACTTTGTACTACATCCTTATTAACAGTTTTAGTCCCCTGGGTATTGCTACAAGATGCCAACAGCACCACAGAGAAGACAATAAAAATAATTATGCATTTTTTAAAATCTTTTCTCAAATAAAACCCTCCTTTTAATTAAAAAAACTCCCACCATTGAGGTAGGAGCCAAAATTCATAAAGAAAAGCTCGCTCTCCTTTCCACAATGGGAGGCATTCAGATTTCTCTTCATGCCTATCGGCACATATTCCATGGAACCTATCTTTAGGAAAATGTGCTCGGAGATTTATATATATTTATATAAACTATATCTATTAATTAAAAATTTGTCAATATATATTATATTGATATCAAAATATGTTACACTATTATATAATTTGTCTAATTACATAATGAATTCTATGATAAAGGAGATTCTCATGTACAATCTATTTTTAACTGGAAAAATCGGAATTGGAAAATCAACACTTTTAAAAAGAGCGTTAAAAGAACTCAATGTCTCTCTTGGAGGCTATACTACAGAAAGAGTTTTTGAAGGTTATTTTAGAAAATATATTATCAAATCGCTGTATGATAATAACACAACTTATACCATACTAAAAGTAGATTCTAGAGATAACTCAAAAGAACATTTTATAGATTCCTTTGAAAAAGGAGCTCTATCCATATTAGATAAAAGTCTGAAGGAAAGAAATCTTATAGTACTAGATGAATTAGGCAGTGCAGAAAATGATATGAGTCTATTTACCGATAAAGTATTTAAACTACTAGATAGCAAAAAAATAGTATTTGGGGTATTAAAAGAAAATGATTGTGATTTTTTAAATGCTATTATGGCTAGAGAGGATGTAATTGTAATTACTATTACTGAGGATAACAGGGACTATATAATAGAGGACATCATAAATATTCTAAAAAGCTGGCAAAAGCAACTAGAAGTATGAAGCCTCATAATTAATTTAACTTAATATTCTAATTTATTTATTCAAATCTCCTATTGGGATCTTCTTCCTTTTGCGTCCATTTTAGAATTACTTGAATTCAGTTTCAGAGTATTTCTCAATCTTCCAGTCAGGAATTCCGCATTTTCTACAAGTGGTCTTAAAATAACTGTTTCGAAGCCATCGAAGACTGCGACTCTTTTTAGAATTCCAAACGACAAAACTACCACCGCAATAAGTCGTGATAACAGCTCTGTTTCCTTGCTTTTCAATACTCTTAACGCTATGTAGTATCCCTGATCGAGCAGGCCATAGTTTAATTTTGTTGATTAAACTAAATAACCTCTGACTCTTTTTCTCATAGCGAGTAGTAATTTTCTTTTCCATGGCTTTCCTCCTTGCAAACACCACTAAGCATGGTGGCTACACCAAGTTCTAACAAATTATGAATAATTAACTTACACTTCTTAACTGAAAATTCATCTAATCCAAAGGGAACACCAGGAGCAGCACATATGGTTTGAGATGTAACTTGATTTTCGGTGATAATATTTGCACTTGGAGTGGCTTCTAAGATATAGTTCCAAGTTCTAGTATTCCAATGGGGCACCATTTCGACTTGTGGATACTTTTTTATATAAGTCCTAACTTTATCCATACATGGGTCGTACATTTTAACATGGGCATTTCTTTGTAGTAAATAAGTAGCACCTGCACAAGCTACAGGTCCAGCTCCTAATACTAGTACTTCTTTATTTTGTAAAGGCCCTGCTGCTACATCTAAAGCTGCAGCAAAACCTCTACCTGTTGCCTCACCATTATTCATGTATAGATTTTTTTTCAGATGAAAAGCAGTGAATGTGTTGTCATCTGCCATAAAAATAATGTCTGATTTTTGCTCATAGGCCTCTTGTATGCCCGCTACATTCTTTTGTTTTGTTACAAAGGCATTAACTCCACAACAATCTGTAAGAATAGTACAGACGATCTGAGAAAAATTTGAGATTTCTCCAAAACCTGAAGTGATGGGGATGCAAGCCACCTTCAAGTTTTTTAATTGTTCCTTACTAGCTGCATTGTTTACAGCTTTATTGCCTATTTCTAATAAGGAAAATTTAAAATTCTTTATAAAAAACTCTTCATTTTTTCTATATTGTTTTATTATGGATTGTATATCTTCGTCATTCAATCGCGTCATATTCTACCTCCATCAGCTTCTCTTCAAGTTTCTCAATAGAATGCTCTAGTTGATATTTGGCATCATTATAAGTAGGAGATGAAACAATAAGCTCTGCCACAAATCCATTATAAATTTTAGGATTGCTAATAAGTGCCTCATCAACTCCAAAATAGTCTGTTTTATGGAGTAGGGGACCAACTTGGCTCATGATGCCTTCGCCTTTTCCCCTTACTTTAGACCCCTGTAGATAGACGTGCTGCAAAATACAATATTTAGATAGGCTAGGACATATTCTATAATTGTCTATTGTATTATATAGAATCATCTCTTTTACCATATTAATACCGGTGGCAAAATAAACAGCAATAGGAGTTTGACTAGGCATACGTGCGTCAATTTCTAGCACATATAATCTATTATTCTTTTCAATGACCTCAATATCAAATATACCTTTGATCTTTAATGCTCCTGCTATTTTAGTTGCTATATTGTGAAATGCCCTCTCCAATTTTCCATCTATTCTGGCAGGGGCAATGACACATTGGCAATCACATTCTTCATCTACGATTATTTCTGTAATAACAAGACTTTCAAATGTCTTTCCATTGCCTATGACCTCTATAGAATAAGAGGGGCCTTCTACATATTGTTGACAAATATAATCCGGATGCTCTGCTATAAAAGATTTTGCATCAGCAGGATTATTGAAAATCTGTACACCTTCACTACCACTTCTATCACTAGGTTTTACAATAACAGGCAAATTGTTTAGAAGGCATTCCTCGAAGTCTCTGGGCATAGGGATATTTATTTCTCT
This sequence comes from Alkalibaculum bacchi, assembly GCF_003317055.1. Lineage (NCBI taxonomy): Bacteria > Bacillati > Bacillota > Clostridia > Eubacteriales > Eubacteriaceae > Alkalibaculum > Alkalibaculum bacchi. The sequence goes on along the minus strand of NZ_QNRX01000018.1, from coordinate 16,674 downwards.
AAAAAATAGATTCGATTTTATTTTAGATGAGGAAATATCAAAAGCGTGTGAATCAAACAGTACTATGGTGTTGGTCATGATGCCATACCTTTCTATTATAGCAATGCATGACGTGTTTTCTAATGCGGGTATTACTACATCTACTTTTTTGAAAATACGTAGAATCTTTTGTGTATCAAAGAGATCTAATTTATAATAATAATCACATAAATCAATAGCTGCTGCCATAGGGTTTTTATCTACTAGGTGAACCGTCCAGCCAGCCTTATTAGCTAGATAGGCAATTTCCGTTCCTTGAAGCTTTCCTCCTATTATTAGAATATTCATAAGGTCACCATACATTGTTCTTCTGTATAAATAAAATTTTGATATTCTTCCTGGGTCCCCAATCTCAAACCACACTCTTCCACCATCGGCAATACTTGTATCAAGGAACGGCTTCCATTATTAATATCTAATTTACTCTGGGAAACTCCTGCAAGTCCTTCCTCAGGTGGTATTAATGAAGTGATTACATTGGCACCTGCATTAAGCCGATCTTTTAATCCAACCAAGCCCTCTACATCTAAGGAGGCAGGTATCAACTTGTCTGGATAACATAGTCGCATGGCTGCAATCATAAGGAGTTCATTACGATTATTGTTTATAATCTTGCCTTCCATAGGCGTACCCTTTTGTGGGACAAAAGTCATAGTTCTCACTTGAGAAGGATGAATACTTTCCATAGAAAGAATGGATTCTGCACGCTGCCCTAAAGTATCGCCAAAGCCCGTCATCAAGCCTTCTTCTACAAGATAGCCTAGATCTTTTGCTATTTTTTTTAATCGGAGACGCTTATTATAACTTTGTCTGTAGCGCAACTTAGCGAATAATTCTTGGTCATAAGTTTCCTGATATAGGGCATACCATACAGCCCCTGCTTTTTTCAAAGAACTCAGTACCTGCGGTTCTACTACACCAGGAGAAATCATAATAGGTAGCTTTGTCACATCATAAACTTCCTTTACTATATCCACTAATTTTTCAGGATAGGCTAGAAAGTAGGGGTCCTCGCCCATAGTCAAGTCGATTAAATGGACTCCTGATCTAGCTAAATCCCATGCAATACCTACAATATCGGACTTTAACTTTCTGTAACGTGGTGCCTCCTTATTACCTCGTCGATAGTAGCAAAAATTACATTTATTTCTGCAGTGGGTAGAATAGTACACAAAACCATAGCTAAAGATCTTATTGCCAAAATACCGTTCTCTTAATTCTCTAGCAAGATGGAACACTTCATGCTGCTGTTCACCTTGGGATGCCATCAATATTTGTTTTACATCATTTACATCTAATGGTTTTTCATCATAGGCTTTTCTTAAAATATCTTTTAGCATTATGACACGTCCCCCTTTTCTTACTTCATATTTAGCCTAATGCCATCAAAATAACTAATACTTCTGCCTACTGGATGAATGGAAGAATACTCATCTCGAATCATGAGAAGGCGCTCTATACCAAACCCGATACCTACCCATGAATCATGAATGCCCCAAGCTTCATCTAAAGGATGGGGACCTATGGAACTAGATGCTACTTCTATATTCTTGTATAGAACATCTACTGTTAATCCGTAGACTACTGATTCATCGGTCTCAAAGGAATACTCTTCTATCTCCGCCGCTTCCATAATCCATTGGGCCATTTCTTTTGTTCGATCTACTCGAGATTCTAATGGAGTTCCCCATTCCACCAGATTTAGCATAGTAAACTCATTTAAGTGATTACTTCCTTGAGATTCCTTCCGAAAACAAGATCCGATTTCAAACACTCCCAAAGGTTTATGAAGAATATTTAATAGATTTCTTGAAATCTCGTAGAGATTAGGTGCCAACATCGGTCTTAAACACTTGTTATTGTCTAGCCAAAAGACTTGATTCAATAGTTTGTGGTCTTTATCAATAGTCATTTGTTCTAAGAATTTTTTAGAGATAATAGTAGGGGTAGCAACTTGGATAAATCCCTTATCCCGTAGGCAAGCAGCTATTGTCTCTTGCAACTCTAATAATTTAGGTTGCTTTACAGTGGCTCTATATGTTTCCAATTTTTTTCGATTCACTTTTAATTGTGCTTTTTCCAAGGTTCTAAAAGCTTCATCTCTATCTTTTGCAGATGGATAATCTGCTAGTGAATCTACAGAACAGCCTAACTCACCTAAACGTTGCAATTGACTTTGAGTCATTTTCATAGAATCACCTCTCAAATTAGTCTTCTTCTCAGTTGTTAGATTGACATTGATGTTACTCGTTATTATAAGCAACCTCACCATGTTCTGATATATCTAGACCTTGTTTTTCTTCCTGTGAGGAAGCTCGTATAACCGTTATCTTCCGTAATAATGACATAATAACAAATGTCATTATTACGGAAATCATAATAGTAATAAAAATGGCTAATATTTGATTTATTAAAAGTTGATACTCTCCAAAGAAAAGACCTTTCATCGCTAGGGCAGAGTTAACAGAAGGATCAGCGAAAATGCCTACAAATAACATACCTAATAATCCACCAACACCATGACATCCAAAGACATCTAATGCATCGTCATATCCAAATTTTGTTTTTATGGAAGTCATAGAAAAATAGCAAATAATTGTGACAAAGAACCCGATAATCGGTGCAGACCAAAAAGGTACGTATCCTGCCCCTGGGGTAATGCCGACTAATCCAACAATTGCTCCTATCATTATGCCAGAAAGGCTGACCTTTTTATTTACAATAGCCTCTATCATTAGCCATGTTAGAATGCCAACAGAAGAAGATAGGGCAGTATTTATGATTGCATGTATTGCAGTGCCATTTGCACCTAAGGCAGTGCCACCATTAAAGGCAAACCATCCGGCATAAACGATGCTTCCGCCGATATAGTATAGAGGTAAATTATGAGGTGTGATTGCCTTTTTACCTAAGTTTTCTCTTTTCCCTAGCATGATGCATGCTACCAATCCTGATATTCCAGAACTCATATGTACCGCAGTACCACCACCATAGTCTACGACGTTTAACTTAACCATTAAACCACCGTCTGCCCAAACCATATGAACAAGTGGGAAAAACACTAAAAACATCCATGCTATTACAAAAATAACCATTGGTTTAAATTTCATTCGACCCACAACAGAGCCAACAATAATAGCAGGTGTAATAACAGCGGTCATAGTTTGAAGTAATGCAAAGAGTGCACTCGGTATACTACTTGAATAGGGACCAGCTTCTGAAATCGAAAGCCCTCTGAAAAAGGCGTAATCAAAATTTCCAATGATTCCTAATCCGCCGAGATCAGGACCAAAGCTGAGAGTGTACCCAAGGGTAAACCATAATAAGATACCTAAACCACAACAAACAAAGGTTGATGTAATAACATTTACTGTATTATTTTTATCTACCATTCCTCCATATAGCATTGATACGCCAGGTGTCATAAAGAATACTGCAATTGCACAAAATATTATAAAAGCAATATCTCCAGAATTCATATTTCTACCTCTTTCAATGATTTTTATATTACATAATAATTTGATTGTTAGATTATTCAAGGGACTACAATTTAATAAAAATGGCGAAGAGTCCGGGAGTTGCACCCGGCTGTACGGATTTAGAGTCCGCATAATCACTCCGATTCACCCTCCATGATAATTTTTTATATACTAAAAAATTTAGGGGATCAAAACTGCACCAAACTGGAGTTGACACAGTTTTGATATGAGGGCATATATAGACAGAATACTTGTGTTTTACTTATTTGTTTTTGCTCTTTGATATTTAAGGTATTTCATGCAAAATTTATCTTTACCTAAGGCCGTTTCTGCGCTTACAAGTAGGGACATCATGCGCTCATCTAGTGGGTCGATAATCGCTGAATTCATGCCTTTTGTCATACACATAACGAGAAAAGCTTGATTAATATCAGATCTATTTGGTAAACCAAAGGATATATTACTTAATCCAGAAGTGATATTAATATCCGGATACTGCTTTCTCAAAGTTTCGATGGTATCTAATACTTCATTTCCAAAATTCACATCAACACTTAAAGGCTTAACTAATGGATCAAAGAAAATATCTTCCGGTTTTATACCAGCACCTAGAAGCCCATCTGCCAATCGGTTGGCAACATCGATTCTCTGTTGTGCTGTTTCTGGCATTCCCGTTTCATCCATACACAAGGCGACAATACACGCATTGTTGTCTAGAATGATAGGGAGCAATTGATCGTAACGATCTTTTTCAGCGGTTATGGAATTGACCAGTGCCTGACCTTTGTGAAGTTTTAAAGCCGCATCAATGGCTAAAGGATTAGGGCTATCAATACAAAGGGGTACACTTACCACTTCTTGAACGATTTTTACCAACCAAGACAGTACTTCAATTTCATCGTGTACACGAGTACCGGCATTGACATCGATATAATTTGCACCAGCAGCCTCTTGTTTTTTAGCAATTTCCTGTATATAAGCTACATCTTTGTTTTCTACTGCTAACTTAATATTTTTTCTACTCGAATTGATTAATTCACCAATAATTATCACAAGATTACCTCCTGAAGGTATTTGTAAAAATCCTCTTCAATTCTTTAGCAGAAATTGAAGATAAAAAGTTTATTAGATACCTAACAGAGTATCTGCCAATTCTGTAGCCGAACCTGCATCTGGAGCATAGCCATCTGCACCAATTTCTTCACCAAACTCTGCGGTTACAGGTGCTCCACCGATGAGAACCTTAACAGAGTCTCGGAGTCCTGCGGCTTCTAATGCATCGATAACAGTCTTCATTTCTAGCATGGTAGTAGTAAGAAGAGCAGACATTCCCACTAACTCGGCATTATGTTCTTTAACAGCTTCCACAAACTTTTCTGTAGGTACGTCAAAGCCTACATCGACTACATTATAACCATTACTATCAAACATGATGGCTACTAATTGTTTACCGATATCGTGAAGATCACCTTTTACTGTACCTAAAATAATTGTTCCTTTATTTGGCATATCTCCAGCGGCAATTAAAGGTTTTACTAATTCTACGCCAGCCGCCATTGTCTGAGCAGCCATTAATACCTCGGGCACAAACATATCGCCTACCTTAAAGCGTGCACCTACTACGTTCATTCCTGCTATTAGACCATCATTGATTATTGATAAGGGTTCTTCCTTCATATCTATGGCCATTTTTACATCTTTTAAAACTTGTTCATCGTCCCCAGCTATTACACTGTTTTTAATATATTCTAAAACTGACATAGGATAACCTCCTGTATTCTTTATTCTCAAAGGATTCCTCGTCTATAGATCAACTCTCCTCTTTAGACGAGGAAGGATATACATTCATGACATCTGCGCATATTTTGGAGTTACAAACCCTTCACTTTGCCTTCGATGCACCTACACCGAAGGGGGATGGTTTAGGCATTAAACTCCTTGAAATCTACCTTGCTAAAGTCGTTCATAGTAAACCTTTCTTTAAAACTTTTAATTACTGCAAGTTCCATGCACCTACATGAAACCGGCGGAATCACAAAGGATCAAATCCTAGTTTACATGAGCGAGTTTTAGCTAAAGTCAAGGCATCAATAAATTTTAGGGGATTTAAGAGTGCCTAATTTTAATTATTTTTCTGCGCTGGCGATAATCACTTTAAATTGATCTAATACATCTTTGTCGATAGGCATTGGTTGGTGTTCATTAATGATTTCTTGAGCGATTTTTTTAACCTTATCATTAATCGAAACACTACCATTTGCTTCCCAAGAACTTCTCATATTTCTGTCAAAGATCTTTGCTCTAGATTGATCTGTCTTCATATACTTGACAGTATGTTTTTCACCTAGGAAAGAGCCTGCAGGACCTACTTTATTGATTATATCTACTGCTAAAGAGTCATCAGTAACCCTTACACCCTTAAGAACTCGATTGACCATTCCGGCAATCTCATTGTCAATTATTAATTGTTCGTAACTGAATGTCATCCCTAAATCTAACATTCCTAATCCATAAATCAAGTTGACACCTGCCATTGCTGGCAATAAAGCGGTGATCGTTTTTTCACAACCTGATTGACAATCTACTACTTTACTGTCAGCCTATCCACCAGCCGTATAACTAGGCAGATTGTAAAATTGAGCTAAGTTTGCAACGCCTGCGCTAATCATACCAAGTTCTGGCGACCCAACTGGTGCAGTTGCATATTGCATGTCAAAAATGGATGTAGAGCTACCATATATTACTGGTGCTCCCTTGTTAACTAATTGTGCTAAGACAATTCCGCTAAGTACTTCTGCATTATGTACGACTAGAGTACCGTCAATGGTAATAGGAGATGTTCCTCCTGCCAAAGCCATAGAAAGTATATTTACTGGCACACCAGCTCTGGCAAACTCCATAATAATGTCACAGCCTTCTTCAGAAATCTGTAGAGGACTTGTAGGACATATTAAGGCAGATACAATGGGTCTTTTTCTAAGTTCATCCATCCCACCAGCTATGGCTGCACCCATTTCAATGTATCTTCTTGCATTTGCACCTGATACGAGGTCGATATGATGGCAATGCTTAGATGTATTGGTCAAAAATGCTTCTGCTGCTAATAGGTCGCCTGTTTCCTTAGGAGTATCTCTAGCTACAACTGCTTGAGAATAGACATCTACATTATCTAAATAATCTACAACTCTTGCTGTTTCCCCTACGTCTTTTGTCGTCGTAGTTCTCAAGACACCAGAAAATACATCGTATAATTTAACGCCAGCACCAAAATTTGTCCAAGCTACACGATTGCTCTCCAAGACGATATCGTGTTTCGGATCACGACCTGCCATTAATACAGAACTAGGTGCAGATTTTATGGCATCTTCAACGATATACTCGGGAATGCGCACCATCCTTTCGGAGCGATCTACAAAACATCCATTATCTGAGAATACATTAAGGGCTTCTTCGTTATAAACTTTTACACCTGTTTGGAACAAGACCCGTAGTGTTGCTAAATGAATTTGTTGCAATTCTTCTGTCGTAAACATATCAACACTAAAACCTTCTTTTTGCGTATAAGATGCTCGTTGATTCATTTTAGTCATTGATCACTAACCTCTCTTTCCTAAAATTAATACACTCTTTTACTTAAGTCCCTCTTTTTATACGGGACATCCTTATGTTTTAAACATAAGGTTTTTATAAAATGATACTCCTACTTTTATATCTATCCCCTCCTAATAAAATATTTCAAATTTTTAAGCCAATAATCTGTTGTTGAGTTTAGTGTAAACTAAGTTGTAACAACCAAGTCAAGCGATTTTTGAAAAAATAAGAGTATTTTAAAATGACAAAACATGACAAAAACCATTAAGTAGGTTTCTCATAATTGCTCAATAGGGGTTAAATGTCTGTAAACCATTGGTTGGATTATTACTTTACAACAAAAATCCATGCTTTAGCAGCTTTCTACCAAATAATAGGTGTTAACTGAGCAATTAGCATGGATTACAATGTATTATGTATTTTGTTTTATTTCGTTAGAGAACATCAATTGGTAAATACGCCTCTACATATTTATAAGAGTGTTCGCCCTTATAAAACGGGAAAAAGTGTACCAAATAAATAGGGTTATTGACACGAAAGCGGTGTTTTGCTGACCACTGAATCATTGGTAGTAATAGGGAAGGATCGTCAATATCCTTTTCTGTCAAACTCACAGTATATACGCTCAAATCTCTATTGAATGCATTTTCATTGGTACAGACCTCATAAACCGAATCGTCATTTAAGTACTTTAGATCTTTTTCAAACACAATACAGCAGCGTTTTTCCCTTTTAATATTTTCTCCATCAAAGCTAAATTCTGCTGCTCCATATAGTACAGGATATACGGATAGATTAGTATCGAAGTAGCAGGAATAAGGAAATACATAAAAGGTTTCGAAAGGAACTAAGGATATTTTGTTCCGAAATTTGTGCACGTGATTGATCATTTGTTGATTAAATTCCAGGTAATTTAGTTGATCCTCCTTCTTTTTAATACTTTTCTTTGCCTTCTTAGCTTGACAAGTTAATATGTCCTCAATAATTTCAATATTAGTTGTTTGAAGTAATTTTTCAACTGTGTCTACGGATAAATCGAGAATCTCACGGTAATACACAATTTGGGCTAAACGAATCAAATCGCTAAAAGAATAAGAATAATAGCCGCTCTGTTCATTCTTTTCAACAATGATAAGGTCCTTATTGAGGTAATGTCTGATTTTTGTCCTTGGAATCCCCAAAATTTTTTCAACTTGCTGAATAGTAAAGCATTTGTCTGTACTGTATTCCATTTTATTTCCTCCTTTGGCAACCATATTAGATGTATTATGTTTATGAGTTGGAAAAAGAAAATATGTTACAGCGTCCATAGCTCTGTGTTGCTACAACATGTTAAATTATAGTATTTTTTCATAATTATACTTGAATTTACTGCATTAAATATCATTTGTTGTCGTATATTCCATATCGTATTATAAAAACAAAAAAGTATATTTTCATATAGTTTGAAATGGGTTTGTATATAGTGTAATAAAATTGCAAAAGTCATATGAATCATATAGAATTGAAATTGTTTATTAAGATACTTAAAGGGTAATATAGAACTAATAATACGCATAGGAAGGTTGTATAGGTATGAGAAAATCTAAAGACGGTAATTTTCACTCCATTTCCTAGGAGAAAAAATTACCGTCCTGGTATGCCCTTGGGCTTATGTCCTTTATAGGCATATCTGAGTAATCCGTCTTAATTGTTGATTATGCATAGGCATTTGCACATGTTTCTCTTCGTTCACATATATCACAAGGTCTTATCGAATTTTCGTCCTTCTCTGTTTGAATTCCAACTATACCTGATATGGATTTCTTAGGATGCATCATGTAGTGTTCATTGAGAGATACTCCAATATCTGCTGGTTTAAGTATTTTAAATATAGGTATTTGCATTTCCATGGGAATTTCACCTTGGCCTGGACTAAATGCGTGTGTTGTATAGAGGTTCTGCTTTTTCAATCTTTTAGCTATTTTCTTTAGTACCCATGATTGACCACACTCCATAAAGGCTGTACCCCAACTATCTAAAAACATACTCATTAGCATATCATTCTCCTTGGCATCAACTTCATCATAGCCGTATAGAGTAATAACTAAAAAAGAAAGTGCAGTCGAATGGTGAAATATATCTGCTAAAAGCTTAGATTTTAAAAGCTCTCTGTTTTTTAATCTGATAATATCATTTTCTATCTCATCAATTTCATGAGATTCGCACACAGCATTCATCGTAAAATTATGATACGCTACATCCTTAGTCTTTTCATAGGCGTCTCTAAGTTTGGAAGAGGCATTGAGTAAATCAAAGTTCATTATACGACACACTAACTCTTCTATACCATGGATGTCTTCTATTGGTATCTTCATTATCTCTCTACTTAGTATAGTCATAAATTTATCACTTCCCTTATTTTTCTATTAATGTATATGTGTGTATGTGTTAATTTATTAAATTTTTGCAGCTAAGGGCTTAATATGAGCTATATATAATACCAACTTGTTAAAGACTTACTTTGGAGATAAATATTCTTGTGTATCTGTCCAATAAAAATGTTCTAGAATCTTATTTACTCTTGGAGCGAAGCCTTCAGCGTATTCCACAGGGTAATTTAGAATCATCACAAAGTACTGATCCTGATGTTTTCCTAACATTGCGTACGTTGGTTCTTCAGGACTTTTAAACTCTTTAATGGACCAATCATAGCGTTTTTCTTTTGTGTTAACTGTTTCCATACCGTCCAACATGAGAGAAAAGGTATTGTCGTTATCATCTAGATTTGGCTCTTCTTCTGAAATTTCTGAAAAAAAGTATAATTTTAAGTAGACATCATCAATTTTCTTGTTTCCATAATTTGCGTAAAACCAATAAGCATCTCCTTCACCGCTGCTGACTTCCTCTGTTGTGAAATCGAAGGGTATATAAGTTCTAAAGGGTACGATACCTTTGTCATATAAATTTAAAGTGATTTTTTCTTTCATTCCTTCGATTTCAATAAATTCTTCAATTTGTAAATCCAAATCTTGTGAGGGTTGTTCTTTATTATCTTTATTAATATCATTTTGATCCTTTTGTTCCTGTTGATTTTGGGTATCCTCTTTATCATTTACAGAGATTTCTTGTGTTGTGCAAGCTACAAGAGTAAAAGTCAAAGCTAATACAATAATGTACCAAATGATTTTCTTCATATTAAGACCTCCTTTTATAATAGATTACTATTCATTCTATTCCCAGATTATTAAACACAAAACACCACTTTTAATAGATGGACTTAGTTTGTTGTTTTATCTTTGTATTTAAGATTTGCTTAAAGTCAAGTATTTTTATAATGATATCCTCGATATCTTACATAATTGTCATTGATTGGCATTAGAATATTATGGTAATATAAACATTATTAATGGAAGATTAAGTACGATAACAAAGATTGGGGGATAATCATGAAAATAAATAAAGTCGGGATTTTAGGAATGGGAGCCATTGGAGGCTTGCTTGCAGCCCAAATCTACGATTACAATCCTCAGGGTGTGTATATTTTAGGGGAGCAAGAGAGAATAAAAAGATATCAAGATCAAGGGTGGATTGTAGTAAATGGAAAGGATTATGATTTTACTGGTCTTAGCCCTGAAGCCCCACGAACTTTGGATCTCATTATTCTTTCAGTAAAATATCATCACTTAAAAAAGGCAATTGAACTCATGAAACCTTTTATGGGAGAGAATACCATAATTATCTCATTAATGAATGGCATAGATACGGAAAATGAAATTGGTGCCGTATATGGTATGGAGAGGCTCCTTTACTCGTTTATTGTAGAAATTTCTGCAGTCAAAGAAGGTAGAAAAATTACTGCAAATAAAGGAAAAATCGTCTTTAATTCACTTATACCTAATGATAAAAAAGTAATGGCTCTTTCTGAATTCTTTAATCGTACTCAAATTGTCTACGAAATTGCAGATGATATTATGAAGGAAATTTGGTGGAAGTTTATGATTAATGTAGGAGTCAATCAAGTCTCCGCCGTATTAGATGCTCCTTATGGCAAGTGCCAGAAGATAGATGAGATCAGAGAGCTTATGGATGAAGCCATGAAAGAAGTAATCGCACTGTCCAAATTAGAAGGTGCAAACCTTACGGAAGAAGACTTAATGCGATGGTATCCTATTTTAGATGCTTTAAATCCAGATGGTATGACTTCAATGCTACAGGATATGCGCGGAAAGAGGAAGACAGAAGTAGAAATGTTTGCAGGAGTTGTAAGTAGGCTAGGTAAAAAGCACAAACTCCCAACACCTGTAAATGATATATTGTATCAACTGATTAAAGCAAAAGAAAAAGCCATTGCAAACCAAACAGTAATAGATTAAAAACGAAAGACATATCGGGACGATAAGTTCAATCTCCTAAAAAACAAAAGATTTAATGTTATATTACCATAATACCCTAACTTATAACAATCAAGTTTAGGTAAAATTATGATATATAATAATAAAAATTCAGTTCTTGCTTTTTTTAATTTGTTTTCTATAAAATAAGATAGTGCCTCATAAGGTTAAAAACTAGAATTAATTATATATGTGAACATCCTATATTATGTTTCATAAAATGTAGTGTGATGCAATAGTATCACTAAGGAGGGTTATATTAATGTTATCCGATTTACAATTTGTGAAACAATCATTAGGAACACATCTATTTTTCATTCGGATTATGAAAGAACATTCATTTTTTTTAGAAGTTGGTTTTACGCCTAGGGATTATAGCTTTACAACTCGAGCAGATCAATTTCGTTTAGAATTTGATCGATTATTAGCAGATGTCATATATTTATCCAATGGTGTTGTTAGTCCCACGATTATTCAATCTGGTGAAGTGGTTACGCCTTATACATTAAATGCGGAAATCGCTTCATCTGATTTAACAGCAGTTCAGATACAAACAAATCTTACGAGAGCGGAATATAATCTAGTAGGTGGAGATTTAACCTCTGTCAATCCAGCACTTGTACAAAGAACACATATGATTAATGAAAGGGCTATCCGTTTGGTTTCTAGTCTAATACAGTTTAAATCCATCGTTTTATCAAGTGTGCTATCCTGTAATATGTTTACAGTTAATTACCCACTTCTCATCGACCATATACGCAGGGAAGCAAGGCTTTATTTAAGCATGATTCAAAGATTTCAAAGAAGAGAACAAGTTGATATTGAAAAACAAGCTTATGAACAAGAAGCCTTCTGGAATAGAATTATGGCGGAGCATTCAAAGTTCATTCGTGGACTTCTTGATCCAACAGAAGAGGCTCTGTTTGAAATCGCAGATGATTTTGGAGATGAATTTGATCAATTGACAGAAGAAGCAAAGCAAGCTATGGATCAAACTCTACCTATTTCTGAGGTTACAGATAAAAGCCTTGAATCTACCTTAAGAATTCGTGATTTTAATACTCAAGCTACGGAGGGTTTGTTGGGATGTAACATTAGATCCATTATCATACCATTATTAGGTGACCATGTATTACGTGAATCAAACCACTTTATTCGATTATTAAAAGAGTTTGAAAGATATTGATATTCAAAAGCAAGGGACCATCGCACTAATCGAACGATTCCCTTCGAAGCAAACAGTTTTTTATTATTTCACTTGCTTATAAAATCATATCGGGACGGTAACTTCTATCTCCTAGAAAATCGAGTAAAAAGTCACCGTCCCGATATTCACGATATTCATATTCATTTTTAATATGTATTATTCTTTTGCTTGTTTCTTCATGGCTTAATTTCAAGATTTTAATCATCATTCTATTTTGATGTAGATTCTAATTCTAATAAAGACTTTTCTAAAGATCCCAGGCTACTATTATGACATCGCACTATGGGTATCCCCTTTTTCTTTGCTTCCTTTACTGCCACGCCAACCATTTTATGCGAAACTGTGCTGGTGAATAATACAATGGCATCTGGATGACCAATTGCTTTGTTAAATTTTGTTGGCATTTGAGTATAAATCTTTAATTTGTGCCCTCTTTGAGAACCAACTCCCTTGTACTCACTATGCAACCGATCATGACCACCAACTAATACTATACTCATTTAAAAACTCCTTTCTCATATTTGATTTTGATAATCGTTATCATTTACTTACTACTATTTTACTCGGAATTGAACTCACTGTCAAGAGGTAAATCAAAACCACTTAATCGTTTAAATACCCTACTACGGATAGAAAAAACTACTTTATGACAAACACAAATCAAATCATCTTCTTTCTATATAGAAAATACAAACTTACGCATACTAATACAATAAAGATTATGGTTAGTAGAAACTTTATTTCTAATCTCATGGATAATCCTCCTAAGTTTTCTACACTATTACGAACAAACGATATTTTTCATATTATTGATATAAAATACGGGATATTAGAGATATTTATTTTGCAACTTTAGATAAAGACAATAAAATGTAATTACAATTACTGAAGACATTAGGGATTATTTACTAGAGGATATCATAGATATTCTAAAGGGCTGGCAATAAATGCTTAATATATATACATTAATCTATTATCACTTATGATAATATTTACTTTGATATATTATTAAGGTTCTCCTAGCAAATTTTCCAACTTTGTATTTTGTGATTGATTGCATTAAAATAAGAACTTCTGCACTACATAAAAAAGAATCCAAGTTTTACGTACTTGAATTGCTTTCTTATTTTAACAATCGTTATATGTGCTACTTCTAGAGCACTATTATTATCTAAAAATCAAGGTATTGCTTGTATTAATCCCTCAACCTTTCAGCAAGCTCTTTGATTTTTTTTTCTATTTTATTGATGATAACTATAAACTCTTCATCGCTTTTTCCCGTAGGATCATCAAAACCCCAATCCTCTTTTTCCTCACTAGATAAATAAGGACATACTACATTACAACCCATAGTTACGACAATATCTATTGGGGGTAGCTCATCGATTAATTTGGAGTATTGAGTCTTTTCCATGTCGATATCGTATATTTTCTTCATCAATCGAACGGCATCTTGATTGATTTGTGGCTTGAGTTCTGTCCCAGCAGAGTAGCTTTCAAAAACATCACTAGCTAAATGCTTTCCCAGAGCTTCTGCAATTTGTGAACGACAGGAATTATGTACACATATAAAAGCAACCTTTTTCATATTCTTCCTCCTCTGTGCTATTATAAAAAGTTGAAGCTCATTAACATCAACCTTTTACCCTTTTATTATAAAAGCAACTGATTTAATTCTCCACCTTTAATTTCTTTCGCGCTCCAAGGTATAACTGCAATATTGCTATTAGCATGAGAATAGATTTTATTAATCCATTCTTATTTCTTTGCTAGCTTTTGCCTTTAACATTTTACTTGTCGTTCCTGTTTGATACAAAGGTGAATTGATTACCCACGCCTTACTATAGTTCCCAGCTCGATTCAACTCTTCTTTCAATTGATACGCTTCGTAATTAATTTTTTGATATTCAATTATTGCTACCTTCAGGAAACCAGTGTCTCGTCTTGTTAACAAATTTAACAAGGGCTAACATTACTGGTACCTCTGTAAGCACTCCTACAGTGGTTACTAGTACTACTGGTGAGTCTGCTCCAAAGAGTGTAATTGCCACTGCAACAGATAGTTCGAAAAAATCAGATGCTCCAATCAAGGCCGCTGGAGCTGCAATATTATGTGGTTGTTTCGCCCATTTACACATAAAATATGCAAATAATGCCGTAATAACATTTTGAAGTATTAATGGTACTGCAATTAACAAAACATGGAATGGATTCTCAAGAATAACATCTCCTTGGAAGGAAAAGATGATTACCAAAGTTAAAAGTAATCCAACCGTTGTGACTCCATCAAATTTAGTAACAAACTTTTCATTAAAGTAGTCTTCTCCCTTATTCTTTATCACGTACATTCGCGTAAAGACCCCAGCAACAAGGGGTACAACTACGAATAATACGATAGAAAAGATAAGTGTATCCCATGGAAGGGTAACATTATTTACTCCAAGTAAAAACGAAACGATTGGTACAAAAAGGAAGATAATTAGTATATCGTTGACGGAAACCTGTACTAGAGTATGTGCAGGATCCCCTTTTGTTAGCTTACTCCATACAAATACCATGGCGGTACAAGGAGCTGCACCTAATAGTACTGCGCCTGTTATATAATCTTGGGCCAGATTTGCAGGAATAAAAGCTTTAAAAACTACGGTAAAAAATAGTGTAGCTAATCCGAACATGAGAAAAGGTTTAATCAACCAACTGGTTCCACTGGATATGATAACACCCAAAGGATTTTTTCCTACGTTCTTAATTGATTGAAAATCAACTTTTAACATCATAGGGTAAATCATAATCCAAATTAATATTGCAATAGGAATATTTTGCTGTGCATATTGTATTTTTTCAAGAAATGCAGGTACTCCTGGTAAAAATTTTCCTATAAGAATCCCCGCTGCCATACACAAAAGAACCCATACTGTAAGGTATTTTTCAAAAAAATCAATACCTTCTGTTTTTTCATTACTCATAATGAACACTCCTTATATTGTTTTATATTTATGATTAAATGAGTAGATACGCATATACTTATATTTCTTACTCCTTTGTCATTTGCACTTATTCTTATTTATTACTTCATTGCAAATGCAGTCATCTTTCCCACTAGTTAAATCCTCCCAGAATATTTTTATCTTTTTTGCTACTTGGTCATTAAGTGAATACTTTACCCAAGATCCATCCTTTCTGCTACATATAAGATTACACTCTGTTAAGATTTTCATATGATATGAAAGTGTAGACTGACTTATTTGAAAATAATCTAAAATATCGCAAGCACACATTTCATTGCAAGACAACATCTCAACGATCTTTAAGCGAGTCTCATCAGATAATGCCTTAAACACTACTGTATATTCTTTATAATCTACCATTGCTTTACTCCCATCTCAAAACATATCGAGATTTATCGATATGTTTATTATATGAGCCATATCGATAAATGTCAATATGTTTTTATATTCATCCATATAGCCCATATATTAGAGACTGTTAATTGTCCCTTACGCTTTCATTTCTCCTACTCTCTTGCTTTTTTTAATATACCCACAACTTCTTCAGTTTTAAGAACCTTGCCATATGAGACAACCTTTCCATCAATAACTAGAGCAGGGGTTGTCATCACACCATATGATGCTATTTGAGAAAAATCGGTTATATGATCAATTGTTGTGTCCATGCCAAGTTGCTGGAGAGCCTCTTTTGTTGCTTTCTCAAGTTGGTTGCATTTTGTACAACCAGTTCCAAGTACCTTTACGAAAGCACCTTCTATCTTTGTACTCTTAGCTTTTGCTATGCTTTCGGCATCACAGTTACCTCCACAGCAATTTGAATCTTTTTCCTTTTTCTTTCCAAAATTAAATAATGCCATCATTAATCTCTCCCTTATTTAATAACTCAAACTTCGCACATAAATAATTGAATACAAGTATTGGAATTCCGGGTTTACAGGTATAAAAATAGCATGAAAACACCAGATTTGTTATAATTG